>JAGWOX010000327.1 GCA_028877145.1 Acidobacteriota bacterium
GAGAGCACCCATTCGTCCTCGAGCGTAATGTGACGCACGAGCCCGAGCGCAGTCCTCGATTTATCATCGGGCTTGTAATCCATCCGTCCCACGGGGACGGCTCCCAACACTCCAATCGTCGTTTGTATCTCGTAAGCCATGTCGGCAAGCAAAAAATCAGCTACCACTTTAGCTTCCGCAGGATTCATTCGTGTTCCTTTCGTTGGCAATGCTGCCTGATTTTCAGTTCCTGATCCTTACCAGGAGGTGGCGACGATTATGCCACTTCGGACATAACTCCGCCTGTCCTCCAGCGCACTCTAAATAGGGCAGATTTCAGTAGCCCCTGCCCTCACGACTGTGATGCCGCTTTGCCGTTCTGTTTTTCGATCGTGGCCGCGAGTTCCCTCAGCATCGACGCGCCATCCCCGCGATAAGCGCTCCCATGCTGGCAAGCGAGCATCGCTGGGCGCAGATCAGCCAGACGCTCGAACGTAGGAGTTGTATTCCGGGCGTGCGCGTAATAATCCATCATCCCGCGCATGCTCTCGCTGGCCGTGAGCACCTCTGATTCGGTCACCGGCGGCGTGCTCGAGCCCGGCTGCGTGAACAAATCGCCGCACAGAAGAGTCTGCGAGGACATGTCGAATAGAACGCCGCAATCCCATCCGTGTGGAACGTGCGGCGTATAGAGCCACTTCATTCTCCGGCCGCCGATGGAAAACTCCTCGCCATCCGCCAGCCCGCGCGCAGGCCGTAAGCCAAAGTCATTGAGGGAAGTCAGCACGCCGATTTCGCTGCCAAACGCCGTCGCTCCAGGCGCGGCGGCCAGGAACTCGTTCATCGCGCCGAATTCGTCGCCTTCAAAATGCGATCCGCCGATCCAACGCAACTTTTCGACCGGCAACACTTTTGCGATCGCTTCCATCGTGCCCGGAAATCCCTTGCGGTATCCTGTGTGGAACAACAGGGGTTCGTCGTCGGCGATCAGATAGGAATTGTAGGAGAACCCTCCGGGAATCACGTCCATCGGCGTGCAGATGCGATAGATTCCCTCCGCAACCTCGTCGATCCGGGTCCCCGTTCCTTTGTTCGTGATCATCGCAACTCTCCTTGTCCGTCAGCAGGCCGCATAGTCGTCTGGCGTTTGCTCCCGGAAACCTTATTTCCACCGTGAACTGCCGCGACCTGCCTCCGTCACTGTGGGTCGCGGCTTTAGCCGCGACATAAAGCCCGTGGAATGAATGAGGCTTTAGCCCTGGAAGCTTCCCGCGTCTTACACCCGGATGTGTAACGAATACCCTGCCCGTTACACATAAAATATGTAATATGTGTTGGTGCGAATTGATCTGAACGATGCTGAGCTGGTGCGGCAAATCGGCGCCGGAAGCGATCCCGAAGCCGAAGCCGAGCTGTTCCGCCGCATGGCGCCGCGCATCCGGCTCTACGGTTTGCGTCACTTGCGAGACGAACACGCCGCCGACGACCTGACGCAGCAGGTTCTGATTACGACGATCGAAGCCCTGCGCGGCGGCCGCCTGCGTGAACCGGAAAAGCTTGCGTCATTCGTTCTGGGAACGTGCCGGATGACAGTCCTCGACCAGCGACGCGGCAATCTACGAAAAGAGCGCCTGCTCGCGCAGTTCGGCCCGAACTTGCCTTCGGTGGCCCAGCCGCGCATTCCGCATCTCGACCGCGAACGCCTCACGGGCTGCGTGCAGAATCTGAAGGAACGCGAGCGCACAGTGATCGTCATGACGTTCTACGACGAGCAGACGGGCGCGGATGTCGCCCATTTCCTGGGCGTGTCCGAAGCCAACGTCCGTGTCATTCGGCATCGCGCGATCCGGCAATTGCGCGATTGCATGGGTACTTCAGCGTGAGCACGAAAAACAAACGCGATCCAACGATCTGCACGGACCCCATCGATGCGACCGTCCTTGCCGACTACTGGCTCGCCGGGCTGCCGGCTTCCGAGGAAGAGGCCGTCGAGGAGCACCTGCTCTCCTGCGACTCATGCGGCTCGCGCCTTCGAGAAGTCATCGCTCTTGCCGAAGGAATCCGCCAAATCGCGCGGGAAGGCTCGCTGCGCATGATTGTGAGCGAAGAATTTCTCAAGCGCGCCGCCGAGGAAGGCCTGCGCGTCCGCCAGTACGCCCCGCCCGCCGGAGGCAAAGTCGATTGCACTGTGACGGCCGAAGACGATTTCCTGATCGGCCGCCTCGCCGCTAACCTGAGCGGAGCGAAACGCGTGGATCTCGCGATCTGTGACGAGCGCGGCGTAGAACAAATCCGTCTGCCCGACATCCCGGCGAATCCCGATGCAACCAGCGTCGTTTACCAGGAGTCGATTACTTACGCGAAAGGTGCTCCCACGAGCAAAATAATCGCGCGCCTCATAACGATTGATGAAGCCGGGGCCGAGCACGTCCTGGGCGAATACACCTTCAACCATACCCGCACGATTCCCGGCCCGGCCGCGAGATCGTAAGGTGCGTCGCGCGTGGGCAGCCCATGTTTGACTGCGCGCCCTTTCGCGTGTCGCACTCCCCTTGACTTTTGCGCCTTCCGGGCGGACTCTACGTAACCAGAAAAGGCGCAATTCATTTGTGCCATTCGTCCCCGCGTCGAGGTACACCCGGATGTTCTGACGAGTCAAAGGAGGCTAGAGCGATGAGTGCTCCATTGATCGGAATGTCATTCCCCTCTTTCCTGGTTCTGTTGATCCTGAGCGCGATTGCCGCCGGCATAGTCCATTGGGCCGTTCGTTATCGCCTGTTTGCGGGGTTCGATGGATTCATCGGCCAGTGGATCGTCGCCTGGCTCGGCGCGTGGCTCGGCCCTGCCGTGCTTGGCCACTGGTTCGACTCCGTCATGGTGGCGCACATTTATATTCTCCCGGCCCTGCTCGGCGGATTCGCCGGCGCTTTCAGTGGCACCATCAACGCCAGAGTGCTGTCCGCAATTAAGGGTGGGGATTTTCTCGAATTACAACCGAGGTGACCGTCGATCTCCGCATAACCGGCGCGGGCTCGATCCCATGGCGGAAAGAGAAACGTACCGTCTGTTGACGCTCCTGTTCGCAGGCAAGCCGAAGAACGAAGCGGTGGCGAC
>JAGWOX010000061.1 GCA_028877145.1 Acidobacteriota bacterium
AGAGGAGTATTAAATTTCTGCAGGGTGCCGATCGACTCTCCGAGTTTGTTGCGAATGCCCGAAGCCACCTTTCCCAAAGCGTCGAGAACATGATTCTTGTCGCTCGCCTGAGCCTCCGTGCTCGCCAGTGTTTCCCCGTTTGAGCAGTTAACCGCCTTGAGCGTCAGCAGGTACTGCGTGCCAATCTGGGCAATCGAACCTTCGAGGTCGGCCGCGCTGCCGGTCCGCTGGCAGATTTCCCGCGCAATCTGCGGCGTGAGCTTCGCATCTGGCTTCCGATCCATCAATTGCAAGGTCTGTTCGATTCGTCGATCCGAGATGAGGCTCAGGAAAGGCGACTGTTCGAGCTGGACGGAGAGCCCCTCGTGCAGAGTGCCGTCAAACACCGGGTCTCCGGTCGAATTGGTGAAATCGGCCAGGACAATGGTGTCCTTGTCGGTGAGTCTCGGACCGCGATGGAAGTAGAAATACGCCCCTGCGGCCAGCAACCCCAACGTAGCCGCGGCGGCGGCAATGATGCGTTTCCCTCGGCTCCGGGTGGTGGGAGCCACGGCCAATTCCCGCTCCAGGTCGGTGACGGATTGCCACCGGCGCCCAGGGTCCTCTTCCAGACACCGGCTTACCACGCCCTCCAGTTTCGGTGACGGTAAGCGCCTGCGACGGAGCCCGACTCGCGCGCCGGTCAACATTTCGTAGAGGACGCAGCCGAACGAATAGATATCGGAGCGGGCATCGGCCGGCTTGCCTTCCCTCTGCTCCGGCGCCATGTAGGCTGGCGTGCCCATCACCATGTGGCTGGCGGTGAGAGTGTCATCTTGTTCCGATTTCGCCAGACCGAAATCCAGAACCTTGACACCGGATTTCGCGATCATGATGTTGCCGGGCTTCAGATCGCGATGGATGACTCCCTTTTCGTGAGCCTCGGCCAATGCGGCCAGAATCTGCGAGGCGTAGAGAAGCGCGGTTTTCACGGGGAAAGGTCCGTTCTTGAGAAGGGCCGCAATCGTTTCGCCCTCGACGAGTTCCATCACGAGGTAGTTCGGACCGACGTCGTAAAGCGTGCAGATGTGGGGGTGGTTCAGAGAAGCGATGGCCCGCGCCTCGCGCTCGAAACGCGCGCTGAACTGCTCGCGAGCGGTTTTGATGGCGACGGCGCGGCCCAAGCGCGTGTCTACGGCCCGATAGACTTCGCCCATACCGCCCGCGCCCAGCTTGCTTTCGATACGGTATGGCCCCAGGCTCGCACCTAAAGCTGTTCCAGTGAGAGTCGGATCCTCCAACAGTAGCGGGGCGTTCTGAAGGGCAGGACGATCCAGGAATTCGCCGCCAGTACGCTCGGAGAGTAGCGATTCGACTTCACGGCGCAATTCGGGGTCTACCTGGGCCAGTAGTGCCGCGCGCTCTTCGGCGGTTTTCTCGCGAACCGTATGGTACAGCTCTTCAATCTGCTCGAAACGCTCGGGGGTCATGTGCTTTTGTTTGCCCCCTCCTATGGCTTATGGCTCAGCTCCCGCGATAGCCACGCCTTGGCAAAATCCCAGTCGCGCCTTACCGTGCGCGGCGAAATCTTCAGAACCGCGACGATTTCCTCTTCGGTCAATCCGCCGAAATAACGCAGTTCGACGACCTTCGCCTGGCGCGGGGCAACCTGCGAGAAGGCTGTCAGGGCTTCGTCCAAGGCGAGAACGGATCGGTTCGGCGCATTTGACAGGAAGGCCGATTCATCGAGGTTCACTTTGAGAGCGCCGGCGCCGCGCTTGTGCGCGCCACGCGCGCGCGCGGCATCCACCAGGATGCGCCGCATCATCTGCGCCGCCAAAGCAAAAAACTGCGCGCGCTCGCGCCAATCGACCTCGGTTACGTCCAGGAGGCGGAGGTAGACCTCATGCACCAAGGCTGTCGTCTGGAGGGTATTGGCTTGGCGCTCATTTTTCATAAACCGGCGCGCCATGAGGCGCAATTCCGGATACACCCGCTCCGCCAGGCGCGCCAAGGCAGCCTGTTCACCGCTGCTCCAAGCTTTTAGCAGAGCCGTGATTTCCGCGGAGGATGTGCCCATGGACACCCCCTGCTCCCCATGGGACAAGAAATATACCAGAACGTGACCGCTTTTACTTTCCGTTTCCGCCTGTAGCAGCGGGAGGGGAACACCCTCGCAGGATGATCTCCTCCCAAAGGATAGGAGGCAACATGAATCGCAGATTGATTTTTCGAGCATTACTGGCTGGACTTCTGTCTGCCCTGACCATTCCGTTCATGGGCTGTGGGGCTGTCGGCGTCTATGCGCAGCAACACGACCCGACGATGCAGTCGTCCGGACCAGAGTTTGTAACGGCTTACAACGTACAGGAGAACACAACCACCTGCGAAGAGAAGCTCGCAGGGGAGGGAAGCCTGGGACAGTTCACTTACCGCGGGCTGCGGGTGGACTCGAACGATTTCACAGTTACCGACGCTTGCCCCAACGGCAATCTTCAAGTTGCGGGAGGTGCGGGCATATTTCGCTTCAGTGACGGAAGCCTCATGTCTGTCAACGTTACAGGGGGATCCATTTGCATAGATGCCAACGAACTGGGCCACCTCACCGAGACATATCAGGTGACGGGAGGCACCGGGCGTTTCCAGAATGCGACCGGGGCGCTGAGCCATACGGCGACGCTGAACGTGGTGTTGTCCGACCTCTCGGGCAATCCCGTACTCTTGACGCATACGGGAGAGTTCAACGGAACCGTCATCGGCGCGGCCGCACAAGGCCAGCAGCAATAGGAAAAGGCCTATGCGGCTGCTCCTTCTCGCTTTGCCCCTAAGGGCAAGGCAGTCGACGGAGAATCATGGGAAGGGTCGATCCGGTAATGTTTTTCGCCAGGGCGGAAGGGGGCGCAGAGGCCGGTTGAAGCCGCTGCGCCCGTCCCGACCGAGCGTTTATTACTTGCCGTGCGCCGATGCTCCCTCGATGAAACCATCGATATTCTTCTGCAGCATCGGCATCGCCTTGGGATTCAGATACAGCATGTGGCCCACGGGATAGAAGTATTCATGGATGTTCGCCCGCTGGGCGTCGGGCAGGTTCATGTGCGCGAAGGTGTATTCGGTGGCGTAGAACGGCGTGGCCATGTCGAAATACCCGTTGTTCAGCATGACCTGCATGCCCTTGTCGTTGGTCATCGCGCGCGTCAGCGAGGGAGCGACGTTGGAATAGGGTTCACCCGTGCCCAGGTCGCTGAGCATCGGCTGGAACTTCAAGTCCCAATCCCGACCCACCTCGAAGTTGACCTGTTTGTACAGGCGCTCGCTCTTGTATCCGAGCGTCTGGCTCAGGTAGTTGTCGAAAGTCGCGGTCAGCGCGCCCATCATCGTCGAGGTAGCGGCTCCGCCGTTTCCCTCGCCCGGCACTGGCAGCAACGGCTGGAGTTCAGGCGTCGTGAACCGCGCGTCGAACCGGCCCGTCTGCGGCCCCTCCGGCCCCATCAGCCGCCGCATAAACACTGGCAGCGTCATTCGCAGATCGGCTTCGATCCACAGATTCGCTGGAATCCCGGTGAGTTGCGAAAGCCGGTTCGCGATCTGCTGCTTTTCCGCCGCGGGCAACGCCGCGCCCTCGAAGAGCGCATGTTCGTACGGCCCGCCGGCGAATTCCTTCGCCTGCGCGATGAGCGCGTCGAGGCTCTCCGGCTGCGGGTTGAGCTTGTGGTGATACCACGCCGCCGCCGCGTAGGAAGGCAGATAGAGCGGATAGACCAGATCGTTTCCGGCGACGAATTCGAGCGTCGGGAAATTCAGCACCGTCGAGCACATGATCACGCCATTCAAGTAGACGCCGCTCGACACCAGGTCCTGCGCCACCACCGCGTTGCGCGTCGTTCCGTAGCTCTCGCCCAGCAGAAATTTCGGCGAATTCCAGCGCCCGAATCGCGTCACGTACCGCTGGATGAACTGCGAGAACGCTTCGCCGTCTTCCTTGATCCCGTAAAACATTTTGGGCGTTCCTTTGCCCACGATGCGGCTGTAGCCCGTGCCTACCGCGTCGATGAACACCAGATCGGTGCTCTTCAGAATGCTGTACTCGTTGTTCACGAGCTTGTACGGTGGCGGCTCGTCCTGCGCGTCGCCCACGCGCGGCCATTCGACGCGCCGCGGCCCGAATCCTCCGATGTCCACCAGCGCCGAAGCGCCGCCCGGCCCGCCGTTGTAGGCAAACGTCACAGGGCGCGTCGCGGCGTCCTTCACGCCGTCTTCCGTGTAGGCGATGTAGAAGACGGTGGCTGTGGCCTCCTGCTTGTCGTTGTAGAGCAGCAGCGTCCCCGCCGTGGCCGTGTACGGAATCTGTTTCCCGTCGATCGTCACGCTGGCGTGCGTCACAACCGTCCGTTCCTTGGGTACAGGTTCAGCCTTGGCAGCCGGTTTCGCGTCGTTTCCCTGCGCCGCAAAGAGCGGCGCCGCAACAAAACACAGCAGAACTCCCACGCACATTCCCCAAGCTCTCTTCATAAAACTCCCCTCAAAAATTTTGCTGTTGACCGGATGCCGCCCCGCTCCGGCACCCGGAAGTTTACACCAGCATGGCGCGAGTGCGCGCTGTCCCGTAGCGCAGCCACTCATGGCTGCGGCCTTCCGAACGGTGAAAGCCGACTTATTGCACTTTTGCCTGTTCCGATTTGCCCTGCTTGATTGACGCTGCCATCCTGAGCGAAGCGAAGGATCCCGAAACTACGTCCAAGTGGCATGCCTTGCCTCTCCGCGTTCGGGGCCCTTCGCTTCGCTCAGGGTGACAGCGGGGAGCCAATTTATTGCAGCTTGGCGTATTCGGATTTGGCTTGCTGGAGGACGGGAATGGCGGGATCGGCGTGCTGCCATAGGGCGAGGAAATCCTGGTAGGCTTTGCGGGCGGCGGGCTGGTCGCCGGAAAGCGCGCGGGCGCGCGCGAGGCCCAGATGCGCCAGCGGAACGATTACTTCATTGAATGCGACGCCGGGGTGGTCGAGGATTTTCTGGAATTCGGCGGCGGCCTGCGGGCCTTGGTGCGCCGCCAGATATGCCTGACCTCGCACGTAGATCGGATAAAGGCTAAGGAAGATTATTTGAGCCGGCTGCCCCAACTCATACGGAGAAGCGGGTTGAAGCTCCGCAACCGCCTTGGCCGCGGCATTCCGGTCGAGTGCGATGGCGGCGTGAATCGTCGGCAGGTAATTGAACTGCACGACGGTGTCCTCCGGGAATCGTTTGGCCAGATCGTCGGCGAGTTTCTGTGCCTGGGCCGCGTCGCCCGCCAACGCAATAGCCAGCGCCGCCGCATATTCAGTATCCCGGCCGTCTGAGATTTTCAAGGTGGCTGCCGCCTGGCTGCGAGCCTGGGCGGCATCGCCGATGAGCGCTTCCCGCAGAGCTGCTTCGGCCTGATAGCCTGCCGCCGTCTCTTTTTCCCCTGCCTGCTGCGCCGAGCCAATCGCACGCGCCGTCAAATCGTTTGCCTTGCCCAACTGGCCGGCATAGGCTGCCGTGTCGGACTGCGTGTAGAGGAATTGATCCTCGATTCCCGATTTGCCCGTCGCCCATGCAACTTCGCGCGCCATTGCTGCCGCGTCGCCCTGCAGGAAGGCAAGCGAGTAGGCAACGGAGTGGAGGTACGGGGAATCGACATGGTGCGCTTTGGCTTGCTGAAGGATCGCTGCCGCTTCGTCCAGCCGGACGAGGGCCACGTAGCTGCCGGCGAGGTTCCCGTAGCCGGCTCCGCTGTTCGGATCCAGTTCGAATGTGCGGCGAGAGGCTGTCAATACTTCGTCGTACTGCCCAAGTACCCCAGCGTCCACGCCAAGGTTGTTGACAGGAGTCCTGTCCCGCGGATAGGTCTGGGCCCAGAGTTGGTAGACCTGATTCGCTTTGAGCAGGTCGCCAGTGACGAGCCAGTCGTAGTGCGAGGAGATGTAGAACTTCTCCTGCTCGCTCACGCGGTCGCGTAGATCGTAGGCCTTTTTCGTGTTTTCGGCCGCGAGGCTGGTTTCGCCGAGGGTGACATAGGCCGTGCCGAGAGCGGCATAGGCCATGGCGAAATTGGGATCAAGTGAAATCGCTCGCTGGAATGGGGCGATAGCTGCGGACTGATTAGCGTTGAGGATGGCCTGCCAGCCGAGCGTGTAGGCCTGGAGCGCTTCGAGCGAGGGCGTAGTAACGTCTTGCAGGGGCTTGTTGAATTTCTCGATCGAGGAGAGCGATTCGCCGAGCTTGCCGCGAATGGAAGTGGCAACGTTGCCGAGCGCGTCGAGCACTCTGTTTTTGTCGCTCGCGACAGCCTGCGCGCTGGCGAGCAGTTCGCCGGTGGCGCAATTCTGCACGTTCAAAACCAGGTTGTACTGGCTGCCGATCTGCCCGATCGAAGGATCGAGCACGGCAACGGCGCCCGTGCGCTGGCAAACTTGCTTGGCCAGAGTGTCTGTGAGGCGCGCGCCCGCCGGCTGGCCCATCAAGCGAAGCGTTTGGGAAACCTGCTCGTCGGGGACGATGTTCAGAAATGGGGATTGAGAGAGCTGCGCGACAAGTCCCTGGCGCAACGTGCCGTCGAAAACGGCATCGCCGGTGGTGTTCGTGAAATCCGAAAGGACGACGGAATCCTTCGAGGTGAGTTTCGGCGCGCGCGGCCAGAAATAATAGGCACGGGCAGCGGCGGCGATAACCACCACTGCTACGGCGATCCAGACGTAGCGCTTGCGGCTCGCGCCAGCGATCGGCTCGGGTGCCGGCGCGACGGCCGGTGCCGAACCCGACCCCGCCGTTCGCACCCGGCCAGAGGACGGCGCGGTACGTTCGGTACGCGTGGCCGGAGTTGCACCTGACGTCGCGGAAGTCGCGCCGCCATCAGCGCCTTCGTCTTCCGCCACCTCGTAGACGGCCGTGCGAACGGATTCCGTGTCGCGCTTCAGGCGCATCAGGTCCGACCTGAGATCCGCCGCCGTTTGGTACCGCATTCGGCGATCTTTTTCGAGCGTTCTGCCGATGATCTCCTCGAGCTTCGGCGGAACGTCGGGATTCAGCCGCACCGGAGCCACCGGAGGGCGGTCGAGAATCGCCTGGAAGATCACGCCGCTCGTATCGCCGCGAAACGGCAGAACGCCGGTGGCCATTTCGTAGAGGACGGCGCCGAAGGAAAAGAGGTCCGAGCGCGCGTCCACTTCCTCGCCGCGCACCTGCTCGGGAGACATGTAGGCGACCGTGCCGACGGCCGTGCCGGGGCTGGTGAGTTGCTCTTCGCCCACGGTCGGCGCGCCATCGTCGCGCGTCAGCGTCGCGCCGTCCGCCACGCCGCTGCTCTTCGACGTCTGCTTTGCCAGGCCGAAATCGAGGATTTTCGCGTGTCCGCGCGTGGTGACGAAGATGTTGGCGGGCTTGATGTCGCGGTGAACGATGCCCTTGGCGTGAGCGGCCTCGAGCGCGTCGGCGATCTCCACGGCCAGGTCCAGCAGTTGATCGAGCGGAAGCGGCTTGCCATTGATACGGTGCTTCAGCGTCACGCCTTCGAGGCACTGCATTGCGAGGAACGGTTTGCCCTGGTGCTCGCCGATTTCGTAGATCGTGCAGATGTTGGGGTGGTCCAGCGCGCAGGCGGCTTGCGCCTCACGCTCGAAGCGTTCGAGCGCGCGCCGGTCGCGAGCCACGTCTTCGGGGAGGAATTTCAGCGCAACGAAGCGGTGCAGCCGCGTGTCCTCGGCCTTGTACACCACGCCCAACCCGCCGCCGCCGAGCCGCTCAACCACGCGGTAGTGAGAAACGGGTTGGCCGATCAAGGATGAGGGGTCAGCCACGTCGAAGCATCTTAGGGCGCAACCGAGGTCAAGTCAACGAGTGCCACGCCCTGCTCGTTCGCGGCGAAATTCTCTCGCTCTGGCGCTGCAACAAGGGACCAAGGAAGGGAGGCCGGCCGTCTTCGCCAATGTTGGCTGCATGAGGCGGGCGACCCGCCGGGTCGCCCCTACACTTGGCGACACGCTTACTCCTTGGAACGCGGCCCGTCCGAGCGGTATTCCGGGGCGGAATGCGAAGCTGGGCGCCGCTCACTCAGGTCCGCGCCATCACGTAGCGGAATTTGTTCAGCATGCGGTATCCGCCGGACGCGGTCTTGAAAGGCTCCAGCACACTCGTCGTGGCCTCTCGCAACGGTTGCTCTCCAACTAGCCGTATAGCCAAGACGGCCGGTCCCGCAGAGAGCAGTCCTCTGAGCGCGGTTTGCAGGTCCTTGTATTCCCACGGACACTCGACGTCCTTCACCTCAACAGGAGTCAGGCCTGCCTGGCGGGCAAGCGCCTCCAGCGCTCCCTCTTCGGAAAGAGCGAATGGCCCGGCGGCTCCCGGCGGCGGAGGAGGAAGAAATTTGAAGAGAGTCGCCACGTAGGCCGAGGCCTCGCAATCCGCGGCTTTTCCCCATACCGCCATGACGACGAAGGAATCTTTCTTCGCCACGCGGCGTGCCTCGCTTAATGCGTTTACTGGGTTGGCCGCATATTGGAAGGAGTTGAAACCGGTGACCACGTGGAAGCTGTCGCCGGCATAGGGCAGCGCTTCCATATCACCCGCGCGAAAGTCGCCATGGGGTGTGCGGCTTTTCGCCATGGCGATCATTTCCGGCGTGGCGTCGAATCCCGTGACGCCGGCTCCGCGCTCGGCTGCCATCCGGCAAAACCCGCCCGCGCCGCAGCCGACGTCCAGCAGATTGGTTCCTTTTCCAATCCCGGTCCTGGCCAGCACTTCCTTGTACAAAGGAAGCACAGTCCGTTCCTGCACCTCGGCCCAGTCGGCAACTCGACCGCCCCACATCTCCCGTTCCATCGGGGCCGAGCCGCCCTCGCCAGTTCCGGTTTGCATGTAGGCACCTCCAGTAAAAAGTTGGCGCCATTCTACTCCCGGATGGGAAAGGATTTTAAGCCCGGCAGCGACCGCAGTGCCGCGAGCACCCTGCCAAGCGCCCCGCCCCTCCGTCTTACGCACGGACACGGCTTGGGTGGAAGCTAGTCGTGCTGCAACGCTGCCACAGGGTCGACGCGCATGGCGCGGCGGGCGGGAATGTAACATGCCGCGAGAGCGACAAGCGTTAGCAAGACCGCAACGCAGGCGAAAGTAAGCGGGTCGGTCGCACTCACGCCGAAGAGCAGGCTCGAGAGGAATCTGGTGAGGGCCAGAGAGCCCGCCAAGCCAATTGCCAGACCAACCAGAATCAGGAACATTCCCTCCCCCAGGACCAGTCGCATCACATCCCTTCGCTGAGCGCCAAGGGCCATGCGAATGCCGATTTCCCGGGTGCGCAGCGAAACCGAATACGCGATGACGCCGGAGAGGCCCACCGTGCCGAGGAGCAGCGCCATGGCCCCGGCGATTCCCAGCATCACGAGAGTGAGCGAAGTGCGCGCCATGGACAGGGTATAGAAATAGTTCATCGTGTACACGCTCGCGAGGGGCAGATTGGCGTCGACGGACCAGACCGCCTGACGAATCTGTTTCACAAAGCTTGACGAGCCTGCGAGGGGGCTGCGAACAACGAACGTCGCGTAGCGCTGCACACGTAACGGCTGACTCCGGAACTTTTCCAGCAGTGCGGGCCAATAGACGTCCGTGCGGGCAGGCTTGTCCATCCCGTCGTCGCGTACATTCCCGACAACCCCGATGATTTGACGCCAATCGTCGTTGGTGGCGATTCGAATACGCTTGCCAAGGGCCGCGGCGGGCGTACCCCAATATTCGCGCGCGAAATTTTCGGAAATGAGCGCAACGGGGACTCTGTTGTACGTATCCGCCCAGGTGAGATCGCGGCCGGCGATGAGCGGTATGCCCAAAGTATGGAAATACCCCGGCGAGACGAAGAGGAGATGCCGCAGCGGGGGAAGCACTCCCGAAGCGTAAGCGCGGTCCGCGGCGAAGACATTATCCAACCTATTATCCCCATCCATGGGAACGGCACTTGAGAATCCGGCGGAGGAGACGCCCGGAATGTTTGCGAGTTTGTCCTGGATTCGCTGCTCGACGTGAGGAACGCCGGCGTCGTCAGGCACATCGGATTCGGGAATCGCAATGCGGAATGTTTGAAGCCCGGCTGGACGAAGAAATCCTGGATCAACTTGCGTCAAGGCGCGGAAGGTACGAATCATCAACCCGGAACAGATCAGCAACACGAGCGCGAGCGCGACTTGCAAGGTAACGAGAAGGTTGCGTGAGCGATGGCGTTCGCGGCTCAGGCCGAGGGTGCGATCGCTTTCGGGAACGCCGGCGCGCACACCGGCGTGTTTGAGGACGGGGATCAGGCCGAAAAGGAAACTGGAGAACAGTGTCATGCCCAGAGCGAAGTAAAGAACGGGCAAATTCACGCCAATATCGCGGATCCGCGGGAGCGAGGAGGGCGCCAGCGCGACAAGAAAGCGCAAGCCAGCGGAAGCCAAAACCAGGCCGAAGATGCTGCCCAGCAGGCCGAGGATGGCGCTCTCGGTGAGCAATTGTACGGCGATGCGCCCGCGGCTAGCGCCAAGCGCGGCACGCAGAGCAAGCTCGCGCTGGCGGCCTTCGGTGCGCGCCAGCAGAAGATTGGCGACGTTGGCGCAAGCGATGAGCAGAACGATTCCCATGCTGCCCATCAGAACCCACAGGAGCGTGCCGACATTGCCGACGATGTCCTGTTTCAGCGGCAGGAGGCTTGGGGTGAAGCGAGCCTTCCTGAGCGATTCGACGCTCAGGCCGGGCGAAGGCGGGAACGCGTTCAGGGTGATCGGAAGCATCCGCGCGACGTCGGCGCTGGCCTGGGCGAGCGTGCTTCCGGGGGTGAGACGGGCGATGCCAAAGTAGCTGAAGCCTCCCAGGAATGTCTTATTGCGATCCAACTGCAGCGGCAGGATCACAGCCAGATCCTGCATATCGAGAAAACGAAAACTCCGGGGCGTCACGCCGATGACCTGGCGGCCAACGCCGTCCACGATGATCGTCTTCCCAACCGCCGCAGGATTGGCGCTGAATTTTCGCTGCCAGTAGGCGTAGGTCAAGATCGCGGTAGGCGGCGCGCCAGGGGAGTCGTCGGATGGAGAGAATATTCGGCCAAGCAAGGGCGGTATGCCCAAGACCGAAAGGACGCCGTGAGTCACGTTCAGCGCATGCACGCGTTCCGGTTCAGTGAAGCCGGTAACGTTCACGTCTCTGTCCGTGTCGGTCTCAGCGTAGATGCCGATGTCCTGAAACGTCCGGCTTTGATCGCGAAACACGAAATAGTCTTCCGGCGCCATCCCGCGTAACGACGGATCCAACGCCGCCGGGCTGACTCCCACGCTCACGAGCTGTTCCGGGTGTGGATAGGGGAGAGGTCTCAGGACCACGCCGTCGAGAACGCTGAAGACGGCGGTGGTGGCGCCGACGCCCAGGGCGAGCGTGAGGACGGCGACGGCCGCGAAGCCAGGAGCCTTGCGCAGCGTGCGCAGGCCGTAGCGAAGGTCCTGGACCAGGGTCTCCACGAACAGGATCCGCTGTTCCGCTCGATAGTCCTCCCGAATTGCCTCCACCGCGCCGAATTTCAGCAATGCCTGGCGTCGCGCCTCGGCCGGCGGCAGGCCCGCTCGAATATTCTCCGCTGTCTGCAGGGCGAGATGCTCTTCCATCTCCTCCTTCAATCGTTCGTCATCGCATCTCCGGGCCGCCAGGTTCCTCAACCGCGTAAGAAAGCGCCTCAGAGCCCTCATGAGAAGTCCTCCGCTTTCACTTCGAAGAAACGGCCAATGATTGCCGCCGTTTGTTCCCAGCCTTCCGTCTCAGCCCGCAACCGCTTGCGTCCTTCGCGTGTCAGACGATAGAAGCGTGCCCTGCGGTTATTCTCCGAGGCGCCCCAGTCGGACGCGATCGCGTTTTCCTGCTCCAACCTCAGCAACACCGGGTACAGAGTTCCTTGATTAACCGCAAGCAGGTCTCCGCTGATCCGCTCGATGCGCCGCGCGATTCCGTAACCGTGCAACGGTCCCAGGACTTCGAGAGTCTTCAGGACCATCAGCGCCAATGTGCCTTGCCGGACGTCCGTTTTTTGTTTCGCCATGCTGGTTTCCAAAAGGAAAGATGCCACACTTTGTCTGGGAAAACAACAGGAGACCGCGTTACCAGGGGCTGGGTCGCTCAGAGGGCTTTCTTCCGGGCAGTTTCGCTCGTTCGGGCAGGACCGTTGCCACAGGGCGCAGCATCGCTGCCACGTGTGGATCCATTTCGCCCTGCGCTATGGGGCGCTACTCGTGCCGCAGCGCGACCGCGGGATCGATTCGCATGGCGCGGCGGGCGGGGAAATAACTGGCGGCCAGGGCGGCGAGCAGAAACAGGATGGCGCTCGAGATGAGGGTGAGCGGATCGGCGGGACTGATTTTGTAGAGCAGGCTGGACATGAGCGGGATCAGCGTGAACGGCGCGATCAGCCCGATGGCAACGCCGACAATGGCGAGCGCGAGGCCGTGTCCGAGCACAAGTTTCAAAACGTCGGCTCGCGTGGCGCCGAGCGCCATGCGAATGCCAAGTTCGTGGGTGCGCTGCGCCGCCGCGTAGGAAATCACCCCGTAAATTCCCACGATGGCGAGGACGAGCGCGACGGCGGAGAAAATTCCGAACAGCGCAACGGTGAAGCGCGATTGGGCGCGCGCGTTGGCGAGAATCTGATTGAGAGTGGCGACGTGCATGATGGGCAAGTTGCCGTCGATGCGCGCGAGGCGCGCGCGGACAGCCGGAACGAGGGACAGGGGATCGCTGCCCGCGGCGCGCAGGCTGAGGCGCAGATGCGACCAGGGCAGGCTCGGGAATGGCAGCATCAATTCGGGCGCGGATTCGGCGGCGAGGCCGCTATTCTTCACGTCGCCGAAAACGCCGACCACTTCGAGCGGCTTGGGAAGACTGCCGAGCCAGATGCGCTTGCCCAGGGGATTTTCGTTGGGCCAGAAGCGGCGGACGAAGGCTTGATTGACGATGGCGTAGGTGGGAACGGTTTGATCGTCGTCGGCGGTGAATTCCCTGCCTCGTTCGAGCGGGACGCGCAGAACCTTGGCGTATCCGGGGCTGATGGTTTGGATAGTCACCAAAGGACGCTGCGCGAGAGGAACGACTGGCTCGCCTTCGGCGAGAATCGGGCCCTCGCGCGTGGCCGTGGGAGGCAGCGCGGAAGAAATGGCCGAAGCGGCGACGCCGGGAATCGTTTCCGTCTGCCGGAGAAGCTCGTTGTAAAAGGAAACCATTTGCGCGTGCGAGGCGTATTCCGACGGCGGCAAATCCATTTGCATGGTGACGACGCGATCGGGGTCGAAGCCGGGATTTTCGGTGAGCAGGCGCGTGAAGCTTCGAATCAACAGGCCACAGCCGACGAGCAGAATCATGGAGAGCGCGACCTGCGCGACGACCAGAAGATTTTGCGATCTGGCGGCGCGGCGGCTGCCGCTCGCGCCGCGGGATTCATCGCGGAGCACGGGATTCAAATCGGCGCGCGAGAGTTGAAGAGCGGGAGCGAGTCCAAAAAGTACGCCGCTGGCGAGGGAAATCGCCAGCGTGAAAAGCAGAACGCGCCAGTCCATGGAGATGGCGCCGGTGAATTGCGAAACGGTTTCGTGATTCAGCGCGAGGAGGGCGCGCAATCCGGCGTAGCCGGCAAAAATTCCCGCAACGCCGCTGATGGCGGCGAGAAGCAGACTCTCGCCGAGCAACTGGCGGGCAATGTCGGCGCGTCGTGCGCCCAATGCGATTCGGACGGCGATTTCCTTGCGGCGCCTGACCGCGCGCGAAAGCAGAAGGCTGGCGACGTTGGCGCAAGCGATGAGCAGCACGAGCCCGACGGCGGCCATGAGCACGAGGACGGCGGCGCGAATGTTCTCGACGAACATGGATTGCAGCGGCGCGACGGTCATCCCGAATTTCGTGTCGGCATCCGGGCGATTCGGATTGTCGCGTTGATATTGCCGATCGAGGACGTCCATTTGCGATTGCGCTTGCGTGAGGCTGGTGCCCGGGGCGAGACGCGCGACGGCTTCGAGATAGCCCATGCCGGCGGCGATGTGCGCGGGCGTGGCGATATTGAGTTCGAATTCGCGCGGAATCCAGAGAGCGACGTCATTGCCGGCGGGCGCGAAGGAAAAATCCGCGGGCAGCACGCCGATGATGGTGTAAGAAACCGAATCGAGCATGAGATGGCGGCCGAGGACGCCGGGCGCGCCGGCGAATTCGCCGAGCCAGAAATTGTGGCTGAGAATGACGACGCGATTGCCCGCGCGCTGGCCTTCGCCGGGAAGAAAATTGCGGCCGAGCGCGGGCTGGACGCCGAGAGTATTGAAAAAATTCCAGGTGACCCGCATGGCCGCGATTTGGCGGGGCTCACCACGGCCGGTCATGGCGAAATCGTCTCCGGCGTAGGCGGAGATGCCGGAGAAGGCGTGCTGCTGCGTCTGGAGCAGGGCGAATCGGGGATAGGAAAACGGGCCGACGTCCGCGCGATCCGAGACGCTGGATTCGTAGACCATCACGAGCCGGGAAGGATGCGCGTAAGGGAGCGGCTTGAGCAGCAGCGCGTCGACGACGGTGAAAATTGCCGTGTTCGCGCCTATGCCGAGCGCCAGCGTGAGAATCGCGATGGCGGCGAAACCCGGATTCTTAGCCAGCATCCGAAGACCAATGCGCAGGTTCTGAAGAAAGGATTCCAGCAAATAGGCGCCGTGCGCCTGCCGGTATTCCTCCTGGCTGCTTTCCGTCCTGCCGAATTCGGCCAACGCCTGTCGCCGCGCCATGTTCGGCTCCAGAGTAGCATTTCCCTCCCGGTGGCGGGCGCGGAGCAAAGCGAATGGCGGGTGAGTGATCGGAAAGAAAGAGTCAGGGCCGAGGACGCGTCTCATCCTCGGAGGCCGGCGCGGCGGTGCCGACGGCCTGGGACTTGAACTTGTCAATCGCGTCTTTCATGCCTTGTACCCATTTCCCGGTCGGGTCATAGCCTACGGCCTTCAGGTGGACAACCTCATCTGGCCCGACAATCCAGATCTGCGGAATGAGATCGACTTTGAGCGTGTCGGTCGCGTAGGCTTCCGCGGACAGGACCGGAAACGTAAGCTTGTGCTGCTTCAGGAAAGGGTCAACGAGGCCCGGATCGTCGTCCGTGTCCATGGAGAGGAACACCACGTCCGGCTGATTTTTGTACTGCTCCGCCAGTTTCTCCAGGTTCGGAAACTCCTCGCGACAGTAGATGCACCATGTCGCCCAGAAGTTCAGAACCACCACCTTGCCCTTCAGGTCGGCGAGCTGCCAGGTCTTGCCGTGGAGATCGGTCAGCCGGAAGGGGGGCAGCGGCTGGCTGGCCGTCTCCCACTCGAGACGGGGCTGATTCGCCAGAGCGTTCGCCCTCTCACCGTACCACGCGTTCCATCCGTTCTCCGTGCCGCCAAGACTCACCCAGAGCTTGTGCGCAGCATCGGCCAGCTCGTCTTTCTCTCCCGGCGACGGCATTCGGTCGGAGCCAAGCCGAGCCACCAGCGCGGACTGGTAGTAAGCCATGGCATCGGTATTCTGGCCCTGGAGTTGCGCCACGCGCGCCATGCCCCGCCAATACAGATACTCGGCCCGGTGATACAGCGAGTTTCGGTCATGTAACTGCCGGCGACTCGGGTCCGCGGTCATGTCCGAATTGAGCGCCTGGATCTGCAAGTTCGCTTTGCCCAGAGCCGCAAGCGACTTCTCCGGCTGCTGCAGCCGCGAGTAGCCTTCGGCCTCATACATCAGAAGCTGCGCTTTTTCGACGGGCCAGTAAAAGTTCGGATAGTAGTCCAAATCATCCTTGGTCGCGTTCAGGTCGGCCACGGGAATGTTCTCCCAGTCCTCCACGGCCGTGTCCAGCCCTTTGCGCGCCAACTCGACCTCTTGCGCGGGCTCCACGCTCTTTTGCGAAAGGAAATCCGCGAGATCAAAATACGTTCTCCAATAGAGTGGCAGCGGTCCGGCATTGGCCTGATCGAGCTGAAGAATGTTTTTGAGCGTGGTGGCGCACTCGGCGGCGGACACATCGTCCAGCGCCTCCATCGCGGTCATCCGATCTCTCCACACCTGCCGGGAGTTGGGATACTTCTTCACCCACTGATCCGTTTGCTGCAGTTCTGCGCGGAAGTACGCCTGCTTCTTCTCTTTCGGCGCGTCGGGCCCCGGATAGGGATGGGCATTGAACCATTGAGCGACTTCCGGGATGCGCGGAGAGGAGCCGGGGAGCTGAATTTGCTTGTCACTCTCCGTCTCCGCCCACTTGAGTTGTTTCTGGTCGCCTAGCAGTCTGTAACCTTGCTCCAGCGCGTACCACCAGCGGAATTCCTTCTGAAGGTTCAGCGCGCGAATGCGCGCCACGTCGGCGGCCACCTGCTTTCGCAGCGCGGGGTAATCGGAACGCGGATGCGACTTGAACTCCAGCCCCCACAATTCCGGATATACGCCCACCGTTTGGGCCGTTCGGGTCTCGGCCACCTTGCGAAATTGCGCCATGCTCTTACGGGTAAAATCGTCGTTCGCCATGCTTCGTAGCCAGGTATAGCCTTCGGCACTTTCCGGGCAGGCCGAGAGAAACGCCGAAAGGTGCGACTCCGCTTTGGCCTGGTCGCGGAAATTGGGCGACGTATAGATGCGGACCAAATCCAGGTTCGGCAACGGAAACGATGGCATCTTCCGCAGCGCATCATCCAGCAGCTTGATCGCGGCAGGAGTATCCCGGTCAGTTAGCGTCCTCGCGTAAAGAATTTCGATGACGGCGTCGTCCGGATGCCGCTCATGAAGCGCTTTGTACTCTGCGATGACTTTCAGCGTGCCACGTTCCGATGGCCACCCGTCCGTCGAAGGGTCGGGAGCCATCATTGCGTTCACGTACTCGCTCTGCACGAAAAAATTGTTCGGATACCGCTCGAGCAGCGCTTTCAGCGCCGCCATCCGCGAGTGCCAGTATGCGTAGTCAGTCTCGTCCGATGCTTGCCTTTGCTTGTAGAGAGGCTGGAGGGCGGCTTTGACTTCCGGCGACGGCCCGCAGAGAGGTGCGTTGGTTTGCGCCCACAAACTGGAAGAGAGCAGAAAGAAAAGAGGGGCGCACAAAAATGCCAGGAAAGTCCTTCCCAGGTGGAGAGGGGTGGAAGTCATGATTTGTCCCGTTCGGAAACTCAATAGAAGTGAAACAATCCAGCTCGCGGACAGCATACACCCGGCGAGGCTCACTTCCA
>JAGWOX010000062.1 GCA_028877145.1 Acidobacteriota bacterium
AGAGCCGAAAGGATCAGAAGCCTGTTCATGATTTCTTTCCTTTCCACAATTTGCGTGCCAGGGCCTTGAATTCCCGCGCTACCCATTCCGGGCTCGGGCCGTCGGCGGCGGCTTTCGCGACGAGGGTCTCGAACTGTATATATGCAACAGTCAAATGGCACAAGCTCTTGAAAGCCAGTCGGATTGGCTGGCGGAATGACGGACCGCCGTGGCCCCACCCCCATTGTGCCTTTGGATTTGCGGTTCGCTCCGCACGGAAACCGGGCGGGCAAGAGTGCCCGCGCCACCTTAGAGTGCCGCGACGAGATCTTCGATGGCGGATGCCATGTCAATTTTGTTGTTCAGATAAGGCTGCCAGTAGACCTCGAGGAGGACTTCGTAGTGCTGCCAGCGGCGCTCAGACACGTAGTCGCGCTCGCTGGCGAGGAAGGATGGGGAGGCGGATCCGGGCGCGCTGCCGGCGATAAGTTCGTTGCCGAAAACGCGTTCGAATACGCGGGCGGTGGTGTAGAAGGCGAGCGCGTGCCACAGATCACGCGGCGTGGGTTTGGTCAGCTTGCGGCACTGCTCGACGATCGCCTGCTCAACGGGCTCGGCGAGCGCGTGGGACGATTCACGGAAGACGATTTCGAGCGCTTCGGAGCCCTGGTTGCGCGGGTCGACGCTCGAAACCGAGACGTGCAGCGGGTCGAGGGTTGTGTAGGCGCCATAGGCGCCGGCGTAGACCGTGACGTCGATCGGAATCGGGTCGGGTGGCCAGGTCGTGTCGAAGACCGAGGCCAGCATGGCGGCGGGCTTGCCTCCATACTGACGGATCAACTTTGAAGCGAGAACGATCCAGGCATCGTTCGTGCGCTGCTGCCCGAGCCACCAATGCGCGCGATAGACAGGCGCAGCTTCCTCGAGCACCTTTGTGAGATCGGGATCGATGCCGGCGTCGCAGGCGGAATCGCTTTGCCCGGTGATGTCGGGGCATTTGCCCATTTCGCCCAAGCGGTCGTCAACGCGAACGAGGAAGCTGTCGTAGGAGAGGTCGTAATTGGCGAAATGGGCGCCGTAGTAACCGACCGCGTTCTGCCACTCCTGGCGTTCGGTAGGTGTGAGCTGCGAGAGATCGGCGGCGGCCAGGGCGGATGGGGGCTGCCCGCCACTGATGACAGGCAGGCCGCGCTCGAGGCGTGCCTGTAGATACAGGAAGTGCTGGAGATTTACCCAGAACACGTTGCGGAATTGAAACACGGGCAACCAGGCGCGCTGGCTGCCGCCCTCTTGCTGCACCCCAGTAACCGAAGAGTCCACGAGGTGGCTGTGATTCTGGGCTCGGAGACGTAGCGCGGAGGATGCCAGCAGTAAAAGGAAAGTGAACAGCCATTGCAGGGTCTTGACCCAATTTCCGGGTGGCGCGGCCACAGGCCTGTGTCCCGTATAGCGATCCGATGACTTGAGCATGTCCGAGACACGATTTTACCGCGTAGACGGCGAGGTTCGGACTGCTCGATTGTGGGTTGTTACTGGGAAGAGGGTTCGGGCTGAGGGGTATAGAGCGGGTCGTCGTCGGTCGCGGGGGCGCCATCCTTGTCGGCGGCGTGGAGTTTTCCTTGCGCATCGAGGAAGAATGAGCGGCGGCCGGTTTTGCCGTACGTTTCAGGGACGGCGCCGAGCTCGAAACCCTCGATCTGTCCATTTGTGCCGGTGACGACGAGGTAGCGGAAACGGTAGCCGTCGGTTGTGCCGGAAGCCAGGCGATCAGAGAGGAGCTGGGCGCGCTCCGGGGAAACGTCATTTGGCGGTGCGGGGCCGAGTTGTTCGAGCGAATCCGGCCAGCGGCCGAAGGATTCGTGGTAGCTCTTGATGGCCTGTTCTATGAAAACAAGGTCGGCGATTGCGGTGCGCTCGTTCGCCTGGAGCGCGGCTTCTTCCCATTGTTCGACCAAGGCTGGCACGTTGATGACGAGCAGGCCGAGCGAAAACAGGCGCCAACCGCCCGGTTGGCGGACCATGCCGAAGTTGGTTTTTTCGCCGCCGGAGACAGTGACCGGAAGAAACGCGACGTTATGATCGACCTGGGGCGTGTCGAGACGGTACAGAACGGTCTCGGCCGGCGTGGAGCAACGGACGACCGTCTGGCCTTTCGTATCGAGAAAGGGCTGGGCGTGCCCCGGCAGTGAGGTCAGGGAAAAGCGTTTGAGCAAGGTCTTCTGCTGGTCCTCGGGCAGGGCGCTGAAGCTGCGCTGACTGTCGGCGAGCAAGTAGCGCGAAAACTCCTGCGCGTTCTGGCTACAGGCGGCTTCGAGCGCGGCGATGATTGTCTGTCGCGGCTCGGCTTCCGAGGGCGGTTGCGCCGGCGCAAGGGTGGACCCTTTCTGTTGTCGCGAAGCATCTGCCGGACGGACTGCCCAGGGACCAAACACAAGCGTCACGCCGACGACCAGCCATGCAATGTGGCGCCACAGCGTGGCAAGCGCCGGGGTGGGAATTCGATCAGAGGGTCGCATCATGAATTCTTCTTTTCCAGCTTCCCTCGCGCTCGTGCCAGGATCATAGGCAGTTCCTGGGTGAATTTTCCCTGCGGCATCACGTGCGAGCAACCTGCCTCGGCGGCTTCGGCGGCCAGGTCCGTTTGCACGTGGGAAAGGTAGCCGATGATCAGGGCAGGCGTTTCCGAGCCGCGCAAGCGGCGGACGGCATCGAGCGGACCCGATTTCGCGTTCAAATCCACGATCACCAGCGACGGCGGATTCGCCAGCGCTCCTGTTACCAGATCTTCTCCGGTTGCCGCTACTTTCACTTCCACTCCGATCTGTTTCGCCACAGCCTGAATCCTGGCCTGAAAAAACAAATTGTCAACCAGCGCCAGCACATAGCTCATTGTCGCACCCCTCAACCCTTGGCTTGTTGGTATGATGGCTCGGGCTGGTGCTGGCGCACAAGTAAACTTAGCAATTTCCCGGCGCCGGCCGCGAGGCAAATCCGATGATGATCGAGACGACCCTATCGCCGCAGGTGCTCTCCACGCTTCGGCAGACACCTGAGATACTCGAAAAAATGCTCGAAATGGCCACCGAGGAGGCCATGCTCTGGAAGCCTGCTCCCGAGCGCTGGTCGATTTCCGAGGTGTTGGGACATCTGAACCACGTCGAACGCGAAATCTATCGCAGCCGCCTGCAGCGCTTCCTCGACGAGGAAGACTACCCGCTTTTCGAGGCGTACGATACCGACGCTAAATATGCCGAAGGTCTTTATTCGGGCGAGCCCGGCCGCGTCCAGCTCAAGCGCTTCGCCGGTGAACGCTGGCATTCGCTCGCCATGCTGTATCAGTTTCCCGCCGGCGCCGAGCAAAGGGTGGCGCGCCACGCGCGCTTCGGACGTATCACGCTGGATACTTTGCTGCACGAATGGGCTTATCACGATCTGGGGCACGTCCGCCAAATCGCCGAACTGTACCGCGCTTTCGCCTTCTATCCTTCGATGGGCGGGTATCGCGAATTCTACAAACCGCAGCCCTGATGCGATCGAACAACAATGGACGAAACGGCCCTGCAAATCCTCAGAGCGTTCGATTGTCTTAAGCTCACACGCCTGAGCGAGGCCGACTTGCTCGCCGTGGCCGCCGATAGTGCCGAGGCGCAGGCCTCGCTGGCGCAGTTGGTCGACTCTGGCGCCTTGCGTGAAGTCGCTGGCCAATATGAGCGCACCGAATTTGGAAGACTCGAAGTGGCCGGGCCTTCTGAATTGACGCTTCTCACCCGCGCCGGCTGCCACCTGTGCGATCAGGCGTTGCGCCAGATTGAACCGCTGGTGTCCAAGCTTGGCGCACATCTTCGCTTCGTAGATGTCGATTCAGACCGCGTTCTGCGCGAGGATTACGGCCTCGATGTGCCTGTCCTGTTCCTCGGGAATCGGGAAATCGCACGTCATCGAATCGAGGCAGGCAGCATTCGTGCCGCGCTCTCAAAGGCGAAAAAAAGGGGAGTGAGGGCGCAAATTCTACCATCGATAGGGTGTTTCTGGTAGACTCTTACTCGTTCAAGAAAAACCTGTTGAAGCCCGGCGACTCCCTGGCGCATCTAGGTAGTGAGGAAGCGGACCATAAAGGTCGCACATTGGGAAAAGAAAGTCGCACATTGGGATAAGAAGTAAGGTCAGCAGACCATGAGTGCAGCCCAAAACAAGCCGCTTCTGCCGCGGTCGTCGCCCCAGGGCGTCCTACTGGCCAGTTCCTTGCTTGACCGGATTGGATGGACACCCTTGCTGCGGCTCGAACGCATGGGCAGGGAATTTCCGAACGTCGAGTTTCTGGCGAAGGCGGAATGGTTCAACCCAGGCGGATCGGTGAAGGACCGCGCGGCGCTTGCCATGATTCTGGAGGGTGAGCGCAGCGGGCAGTTGGGGTCGGGCAAAACGATTCTCGACGCGACGAGCGGGAATACCGGAATCGCCTACGCGATGATCGGCGCGGTGAAGGGATATCCCGTAAAGCTGTGCATTCCGGAGAGCGCGTCGGCTGAACGCAAGCGGATCCTGGCGGCTTACGGCGCAGAGCTGATCTGGACGCCGGCGGGAGATGGTTCCGATGGGGCCATTCAGCGCGTGCGGGAGATTTACGCCGCCGACCCCGATCGTTACTTTTATCCCGACCAGTACAACAATCCCGCGAACTGGCGGGCGCACTATTGTTCGACCGGCGTGGAGATCTGGCAGCAGTCGCGGGGCCACCTGACGCACTTCGTGGCCGGGCTGGGGACCAGCGGAACGTTCATCGGGACGGCGCGACGCCTGGAGGAATTCGATCCTTCGATCGAGCTGATCAGCTTTCAGCCGTCGGCCGCGTTCCATGGGCTTGAAGGGCTGAAGCACATGCCCTCGGCGATCGTGCCCGGCATTTACGATAGGACCGTGGCCGATGAGAATCTCTGGATCGAAACCGAAGACGCGCACGAACAGGTGCGGCGGCTGGCGCGGGAAGAGGGACTGCTGGTTGGCCTGAGTTCCGGAGCGGCGATGGCGGCTTGCCTGAACGTGGCGCGCAGAATTCCGGCGGACCATCTGGCGCGGATCGTGACCGTGTTTCCGGACTCAGGGGAACGCTATCTGGGCGACCGGTTCTGGGAGGAGAGCTGAGGGATGCTGAACCTGAGCCAGGACTTGACCGAGCGTATACGGGCGCACGCGGCGCAGAGCTATCCGTATGAGTGCTGCGGGGCGCTTCTCGGCACGGAAAATGGCGATGGGCGCACGGTTCAGGATCTGGTGATGCTGGATAACCAGCGGGACGATTCTCCGAGAAACCGGTTTCTGGTGTTTCCGGAAGACGTGTTGCGGGTGGAAAAGGCGGCGCGGGAGCGCGGGCTTGACGTGCTCGGCTGGTACCATTCGCATCCCGACGCGCCGGCTCGGCCCAGCGAATTCGATCGGCAGCACGCGTGGCCGTGGTACAGCTATTTGATCGTCAGCGTGGAGGCGGGCGAGCCGCGCCGGATGTCATCCTGGCGGCTCACCGACGACCGCGAGCGTTTCGACGCCGAGGAAATCGCCTCGCAACTTGGGATGCCCGGCTAGCAAGCAGGAGTTCCATCGCACCTCTTCTTCGGCAAGGAGACTTTGCATGGCGGTTAAAGTTATGATTCCAACGCCGCTTCGGCCCTTTGCCGAACGGCAGGCGGCTATCGACGTTGAAGGCCAGACGGTCGGCGAGGCGCTCGACGCTTTGACGAGCCAGTATGGCGATTTGCGGCGCCACCTCTACGGCGATGGCGGGCAGCTGCGCAGCTTCGTCAATGTTTACGTGAACGAGGAGGATATTCGGGACCTCCAGAAAGACCTTACGCCGTTGCGCGATGGCGATACCATCACCATCGTCCCGTCGATTGCCGGCGGATCAAGGGACTAGGAGAAAGCCGATGTCGAGTCCAAACGAGTTTTCGCATCCAGGGACGGCGGCGGAAGCGCTTGCGTCGCTCTCGAAAGAAGAGGTGCTGCGGTACAGCCGGCATCTGATCATGCCCGAAGTCGGGATGGATGGTCAGCTCAAGCTGAAGCAGGCGAAAGTGCTGCTGGTCGGCTCGGGCGGGCTCGGCGCGCCGCTCGCGCTCTATCTGGCCGCGGCGGGCGTTGGGCGGCTGGGGCTGGTGGATTTCGATCGAGTGGATTTCACCAACCTGCAGCGGCAAGTGCTTTTCGGGACGTCCGACGTCGGCGTGCCAAAGCTCACCGCGGCGAAGCGCCGGCTCTCCGACCTCAATCCTGAAATCCAGATCGATACCTACGAGACGCAGCTCACCAGCGAGAACGCGCTCGAGATTCTCCGGCCATACGACATCGTCGTCGATGGCACCGACAATTTCCCCACCCGCTATCTGGTGAACGACGCATCGGTGCTGCTGGGCAAGCCGAACGTGTACGGTTCGATTTTCCGGTTCGAAGGCCAACTGAGCGTTTTCGGGCTGCCGGATGGTCCGTGCTATCGCTGCCTGTATCCGGAGCCGCCTCCGCCGGGTCTCGTGCCGTCGTGCGCCGAGGGCGGTGTGCTCGGCGTATTGCCGGGCATTATCGGATCGCTTCAGGCCATGGAAGTGTTGAAGCTGATCCTGGGCAGCGGCAATTCCATGGCCGGGCGCCTGCTGCTTTTCGACGCGCTCGAAATGAGCTTCCGCGAGCTGAAGCTGCGCAAGAACCGCGAATGCCCGCTTTGCGGAGAGAATCGCACGATCCACAAGTTGATCGACTATTACCAGTTCTGCGGGGTTCGCGGCGAGGAGGCTCCGCCTCCTTCAGTCGAAGTGCCCGAAATGACACCGATCGAGTTGCGCGACAGAAAGAGCCGCGGCGAGCGGATTTTCCTGCTCGACGTGCGCGAGCCGCACGAATATCAGATCTGCCATCTGGACGGCTACCTGATCCCGCTCGGCGATCTGCCGCGACGCGTGCAGGAAATCGACGCGTCCGGTACCGTCGTCGTCCACTGCCGCAGCGGCGTGCGGTCGGCCAAGGCGGTCGATTTCCTTCGCAAAGCCGGATTCTCCCGCGTCTGGAATCTGAAGGGTGGGATCCTGGCGTGGTCGGACGAGGTCGATCCTTCGATCCCGAAATACTGATCCGCCGGTCAATTCTTTCACACGATTCCATTTCATGGAGGCAGCAAGATGGCAGCTACACGAATCACTGTTCGCCCGAACGGCTCGTACCGCGTCGAGGGCGATTTCGAAGTGGTCGACGCTCAGGGGAAGGCTTTCGGTCTTGGTGGCCGCACGGCGATTTCCTTGTGCCGTTGCGGCCATTCCAACGACAAGCCGTTCTGTGACGGAAGCCACAAAGCGGCGGGTTTCCAAAGCACCGTGGAAGCGCGCGACCTGCCGCCGAAGCCCTGATCTTTTTGTGTCTCCTGCGATCTCGCCATGACGCCGGCATGGGCCGCTGGGATTCCTGGCTCGAGAAGCGCGGGATCGGAGTGTCCGTTGACACGCTTGGAGCAGGTGCCTAGAATACAGCCCAAGTGATCCAGTTCAAATATTATTGGATTCTTACTGTTTTTCGATCCATCTTCGGCTGTTTCGTTCAGGGGTAAGGAATTCAGGTCGCTCCCACATCCGGCCTCATACGAGGCGTAATAACTTCCGAGGAGAGCCTGATGAATTCCAATCCCATCCAAGAATTGCGCGCGGGGTTTCGTGGGGAGATTATCGAGTCTGGCGATCCAAACTACGAGCCGGCTCGCCGCGTTTACAACGCGATGATTGACAAGCGTCCGCGCTGGATTGCGCGATGCTCGGACGTCGCCGACGTCATCTCCGCGGTGCGATTTGCCAGCGGCCAGGATTTTCCGGTGAGCGTGCGGGGCGGCGGCCACAATGGCGCCGGACTCGGCATGTGCGACGATGGCCTGGCCATCGATCTCTCGCCGTTGAAGGAACGGCGGGTGGACCTCAAGGCGCGCACGGTGCGCGTCGGAGGCGGATGCGTGTGGGGCGAAGTCGATCACGCCACGCACGCTTTTGGGATGGCGACGCCCTGCGGATTCATTTCCAGCACGGGGGTCGGCGGCCTCACGCTCGGTGGCGGCATCGGCTACCTCAGCCGCAAGTACGGTTTGACCATCGACAGTCTGCTCGAAGCGGACGTTGTGCTCGCCGATGGCCGGTTGGTCACCGCCAGCCTCGATGAACATCCCGACCTTTTCTGGGCGTTGCGAGGAGGCGGAGGAAATTTCGGGATCGTCACATCGTTCCTCTTCCGCACGCACCCGGTGGATACGGTTTTTGCCGGGCCCACTTTCTGGCCGCTGGAGCAGAGCGCGGCCGTCCTGAAGGCTTACCAACAGTTCATCTCTGACGCGCCGGAAGACGTGGACGGATTCTTCGCGTTTCTCGTCGTCCCTCCGGCGCCGATGTTCCCAGCCGAACTTCACGGCAAGAAGATGTGCGGGGTGGTCTGGTGCTATACGGGACCGCTGGAAAAGGCGGAAGCGGCGCTCAAGCCGATGCGCGGCTTCGGCAAGCCGGCGTTCGATCACGTGGGACCAGTTCCGTTTCCGGCGCTGAACAGCATTTTCGATCCGCTCTATCCGGCCGGGCTGCAGTGGTACTGGAAGGCTGATTTCTACAACGTTCTCGGAGACGACGCCATTGCGCTGGCCGTCGAACACGGCTCCCGGATTCCCACAGGACACTCCACCATGCATCTCTATCCGGTAAATGGGGCGGTCCACCGCGTGGGAAAAGAGGATACGGCGTTCGCGTTTCGCAATTGCCTGTTATCCGGAGTCATCGTCGGAGTCGATCCGGACCCCGCCAATCAAGGCAAGATCACTGATTGGACGCGCGCATTCTGGGATGCGCTGCACCCATTCTCGGCGGGCGGGGCCTACGTCAATTTCGTGATGGATGAGGGCGCCGAGCGTGTGCGCTCGATGTACGGAGAGAATTATGACCGGCTGACCGCGATCAAAAAGAAGTACGATCCGGCAAACTTCTTCCGAGTGAATCAGAATATTCGGCCGGCGGGGTAGGCGGAAGCCATGCGCCATCCTGTTGGGTGGCGTTACACAACCGAGTCTCCGCCACCTGGGGACGCGGTCTATTGCACGAAGCCGACGTTCGGAGCCGGAGTCGGTGCCGGCGTTTCCGGGATCGGGCCAAATTGCGCCTCGTAGCGGCTGATGTTTTCGTCCAGTGCGTGCATCAGCCGCTTCGCGTGCGCAGGGCTGACGATCATGCTGCTCACGAGTTTGCCCTGCGGCACGTTCGGAAACACGTAAATGAAATTCAGCGTGAACTCTTCGCCGGTGTGATGAATCAGCACCAGGTTGGCGTACTGCCCCAGAAGCTCCTTTTCGTCCGCCTTGATCTGCAGCTGCGGCTGGCCCGGCACTTGCTGTTCGCTCATCTTCTCCTCCGCGCCTCAGGCTAACACAAAGCGGGTGGCATTTCCGCTGGGGGCAGGTCGGCAACGGGCGATCGCAGTAAGGGAAAATCGAGTCGGGTACCAGACGCCGAGATTCCTCCCTGGCGCGCGCCAAGTTCGTTACTTCTCCGCTTGCGGAAAAGGCCGCAGCCAGGAGTGGCTGCGCTACCAATCTCCGCGAAATCCGCCTTCCGCACTGTTTAATCCTGCTTTACAATCTGCATTAACCTAGGTGAAGCAGCCACCGGGCGCACCCTATGAGCGAATCTCCTACGAGCGCATCCATTGCCGAAACCGAGCAGGCGCCGAATGGCGGACGTCAGGCGCTTGGGCCTGCCGGCGCCTGGTGGTATTTCGGGCCCGCGTTTGTTGCGTCGGTCGCCTACATGGATCCGGGCAACTTCGCCACCAACATCGAGGCCGGCAGCCGCTTCGGTTACGACCTGCTATGGGTGCTGCTGTGGTCGAACGCGATGGCGATCCTCGTCCAGTATCTTTCCGCCAAGCTCGGGATTGCCACCGGGCGGACGCTGCCGGAATGCTGCCGCGAGCGTTTCTCGCGTCCCGTGACGATCGGGCTGTGGGTGGCGGCGGAGATTGCGGCGATGGCAACGGACCTGGCCGAATTTCTGGGAGCGGCGCTGGGCTTCTATCTGCTTTTCCACATGCCGCTGCTCGCGGCCGCGGTGGTCACGGGTGTCTGCGTCTTCCTGATTTTGCTTGTCGAACAGTACGGTTTCCGGAATCTGGAACTGGTGATCATGGGGTTGGTGGCGATCATCGGTGCAGCGTACGCGATCGAGGTGTTTCTGGTTCATCCGGCTTGGGGCGCGATCGGACGGGGAGTGGTGGTGCCTGCGGTCAATTCCTCCTCAATCTACGTTGCGGTGGGAATGCTGGGCGCGACGGTGATGCCGCACGTCATCTACCTGCATTCGGCTCTGGTGCAGCCGCGGCGCGAGGACACCGATCATCTCCACACGTGGCACCGGAAGATGGAATTGCTCGACGTGCTGGTGGCGATGAACGGCGCATGGCTGGTGAATTCGGCGATGGTCGTGATGGCTGCCGCGGCATTCTTCGGTCACGGGCTCACCGTCGAATCGATTCGGGAGGCGCACAGCACGCTCGAGCCGTTGCTCGGCAGGCTGGCAGCGGGCGCATTCGCCGTCGCCTTGCTTGCTTCGGGCCTCTCCTCCTCGACCGTCGGCACGATGGCGGGACAGGTGATCATCGAGGGCTTTCTGAAGGTGCGGTTCAGCATCTTTCTGCGGCGGTTCCTCACGATGATCCCGGCGCTCGTGGTGATTGCGATGGGACTCGATCCTTTGAGGATACTCATCCTCAGCCAGGTGGCGCTCAGTTTCTGTCTGCCCTTCGCGCTCATTCCTCTGCTGCTGCTCACGCGCCGGCGTGACATCATGGGTATCCACGTCAACAACCGATGGACGAATCTTCTGGCCTGGGCCAGCACCGGAGTGATCCTTGCGCTGAATGCTTTGCTCGTAGCGCAGGCTTTCGGCGCCAGTTTCTAATTCATTGAACCTTCGCGATGGCGTTCTGGTTTTTCTGACGGCGCCACCTTTCCGGCAGAAGACGCCTGAATGTTGGGGCAAAGCTTGCGGGATTCCTGGATTGCGAACCAACTGAACCCCGGCGGGTCATCGGCATCGCACAAACATTCTCGCAAAAAGATAGGGCGCGGATGGCGTGAACCATCCTGCGCCCTGAAACTACACGGCTTGGGTTGCGCCTCTTTAACTGAGCTTGGCGATGGCCTCGGCCACTTCGGTCACGTCGGGCACCTGGAGGATTTCGTACTGCTTGAACCATGCGACTTTGCCGGTTTTATCGACGACGGCGATGGCGCGCGCGGTGATGCCCTTGTCGGCCAAATACACGCCGAACTTTTCGGCCACCGAGCCGCGCGGCTGAAAATCGGCCAGCAGAGGATACTGGATGTTCATCTTGTCCGCGTATGCCTTGTGCGACCAGACGCTGTCGACACTGAGGCCGAGGATCTGCGCGTTGAGGCTCTCAAACTTTTTCATGTCGTTTACGAAGCAGGCGTGCTCGTTGGTGCAGACCGGGCTCCAATCGAGCGGATAGAAGACGATGACGACGTTTTTCCCGCGAAAATCGCCTAGCCGGACGTCCTTCTGGTTCTGATCCTTCAAGGTGAACTCCGGCGCAGGTTGGCCCACGGCAATCGACATTGAGGAACCTCCTTCGAGTTGTGCGTATTCCGATTAGTGAACGTGTTGCGGCGTGTTTATGCTACCGCAGCACGTGGCCACTGCCAAACCCGGGTGTCAGCGCCCAACGTCCGGTCCCGCCGCAGACCGGCGACTGGGGCAACTCTTGCGTGGGGGCGGGAGGCGGGGTATGCTCTTGCCGCAAAGGGGGAAACTCATGAAGAGAGACGTTTCAGTTTTCGTGGTTGCACTCGTATTTGGATTGGCGCCGCTCGCCGCGCGAGCCCAGCAGAATCCTGTGTCCACAGCGGTGCGGGCGTCGGTGGCCCAGCACGCCAAGATTTTGGTGGCAGGCGCGGAAGAGATGCCTGCCGATAAATACAGTTTCGCTCCCACTCCGGAGCAGATGACTTTTGGTCATCTGGTCCTTCACGTCGCGCAGTCGAACATGTTCCTTTGCTCGCGAATCTCGGGAGACAAAGCTCCCGACCTTCCCAAGTTGACTGAGCACAGCCCCAAGAGCCAGTTGATCGCGGCGATGAAATCGTCCTTTGCGTTCTGCGATCAAGCCCTGGCGAAGGTCAACGACAGCGAACTGACGCAGGAGATTCCGTTCTTCGGGGGCCGCAACGTCTCGAAGGCGACGGCGATGATCGGCATCTCGAATGACCTGGCGGACCACTATTCACAGGAAGCGATGTATCTCCGGCTGAACGGCCACCTGCCTCCGACCGCGCAGCATCGCAAGATGTAACAGAACGTTTCCACGAATTAAATAAGCCCGGAAGACGAGACCTGGTCTCGCCTTCCGGGCTTGGTTTTTATGGCAGCGGGCTTCAGCCCGCCATATCATCTTTACCGGCTGGCGACGCTGGCATGGTGCAGCCGCTTGGCCGCCTGCTCCACTTCCTCTTGCAGTTCTCGGGGGAGACGGTCGCCGAATTTGGCGAAGAACTCCTTCACGCCGTCGAGTTCCGCCGTCCAATCTCCGGCATCGACGCGCAGCAGGCCCTCGACCTGTTCCCGGGAAATCTTCAGGCCATCGAGCGTGAGCGACTGCGCCGTCGGCACGAACCCGATCGGCGTTTCCTGGGCTTCGGCGGTGCCGTCGATACGGTCGAGCATCCACTTCAGCACGCGAACGTTCTCGCCGAAGCCGGGCCAGAGGAACTTCCCGTCGTCGTCGCGACGGAACCAGTTGACGTGGAAGATATGCGGTGGGTGGGTAAGACGCTTGCCCATCTGGAGCCAGTAACCGAAATAGTCGGCCATGTTATAGCCGCAGAAGGGAAGCATCGCCATTGGATCGCGCCGGAGCACGCCAACGGCGCCAGTGGCCGCAGCGGTGGTTTCCGATGCGAGGGTCGCGCCGGAGTAAACGCCATGCTGCCAGCTCAGCGCTTCATAGACGAGCGGTTCGAGCTTCGCCCGTCGGCCGCCGAAAATGAACGCCGAGATCGGTACGCCGGCCGGATCCTCCCAGCGCGGGGAGATCGAGGGAGATTGGCGGGCCGGGACGGTGTAGCGGGAATTGGGATGGGCGGCCGGTCCGTTCTTCGGCGACCACGCGTTGCCCTTCCAGTCGGTCATTCCCTCGGGCGGAGCATCGCTCAGGCCTTCCCACCACGGTTCCTGGTGGGCCGTCAGCGCGACGTTGGTGAAGATCGTGTTCTGGTGAAGCGCGGACATCACGTTGGCGTTCGTCCTCTCGTTCGTACCCGGCGCGACGCCGAAGAATCCGGCTTCGGGATTGACGGCGTAGAGGTAGCCATCGGGTCCCGGATGCATCCAGGCGATATCGTCGCCTACTGTCCAAACGCGGTAGCCCTCATCCTCGAGCGCGGAAACCATCATGGCGAGATTCGTCTTGCCGCAGGCGCTCGGGAAGGCGGCGGCCATGTAAGTGACGCGGCCGCCCGGGTCCTCGAGTCCGAGGATGAGCATGTGTTCGGCCATCCAGCCCTGTTGGCGAGCCATCCAGCTGGCGATGCGGAGCGCGAAGCATTTCTTGCCCAGCAGCGCGTTGCCGCCGTAGCCCGATCCGATACTCCAGATCAGCTTTTCCTCGGGGAAATGCATGATGTAGCGGCGCTCGGGATCGAGATCGCCGAGCGAATGCAGGCCGGGCACGAAATCATCGGAGCGGCCCAGGCGGTCGAGGGCCACGCGGCCCATGCGCGTCATCACGTTCATGCTGGCGGCGACGTAGGCGCTGTCGGTGACTTCGACGCCCACGCGCGAGAACGGGGATTCGGCCGGGCCCATCAGGTAGGGCACCACGTACATCGTCCGGCCCTTCATCGAGCCGCTGAACAGCGGCCGCACCTGCTCCTTGCCTTCCTCGGGCGACAGCCAGTTGTTGTTCGGGCCGGCATCTTCCTTGTTGCGGGTGCAGATAAAAGTGACCTTTTCGGTGCGCGCGACGTCTCTCGGGTCGCTACGATGCAGGTAGCAATTGGGATAGGTCTTCGGATTGAAGGGGAGCAGGGTGCCGTCGCGGAGCATGCCTTCGATCAGGCGATTTTGTTCGGCCGCAGACCCGTCACACCATTCAATACGGTCCGGTCGGGTCAGCCCGGCAACCTCTTCGACCCAGTTTTCCAGTGGGGTTGGCACAATTCCTCCGGCGAGAAAAAAACTGCGACTACGTTGGCTTGCGATTTCTTGCGTGCGTCCGCAAGAAAAAGTCTAGTCCCCAGTAAGGTGAAAATCAAGGAAACGACCGACGAATTACTTGCTTTGTTGACCACAATTGCATCGAAAACGGATCGTTACGGTCTCCGTTTAGCTGCGTAATCCGAGCGTGATGGCGCGGTCTGCGAGGGAAACCCAGGCGTGCAGCCTTCTTGTGTCTGGTGGCGCTGTTGTTTGTCGTCCTGATGTATCTCCCTCAATTGGAACTCCCGCCCGCCTTGAAAGCGGGCAGGAGCGACGCGGAGTGATTCGGGGTACTCGTTGATATAATCACAAGGCGAGGAAAATTTTCTGTACGCGCGACGGCTCCAGATCGACATCGTGATGGACGGTCAACACCGCCCCTGCCCGCTCGAATGGCTCGACCAGTTCGCGATGCGAAACTTCACCGGATCGGCCGAATTCGACGACACCTTACCGCTTTCGGACGGTCTGCTCGAAGCTGGATTCCGCGTCGATCTTGCACGACTTTCCGCGGCCCTCTCAGAATGGCTCATACGGCGCGGGAAGGGGGAAGGGCGGCCGGTGCGGGTGGAAATCACGGAAGCTTCCCGCAAGGATGAACCTTAGGGCGGGGCTGCACTTCGGTCGTTGGTCAATACAGTCGCTTCAACTAGCTTCCTTGTCGCGAGGATTCCACATCGAAAAAGAGCGCGGGCAAGAGTGCCCGCGCCACTAAAGACGTTAGCCGTGGTGTCAGGAATCGGGGGGACGAGCTTCGGGCATGGGCTGGGGCTTGCGCGGGCGCAAGGCTTCGAGAATTTTCGGAAGAGCTTCGCGTGTTGCGCGCTCGCCAGCGGCGATCAACTCCGGGGTTCGCGCAAAATCGTCCCAACTGAAATTGGCGACATCCGGCTCAATTACGACATCCGCCAGCGGGCGCCAGGCGGCTTCGGCGTAGCGCATCAGGATGGAAAACGACCGGCTGATGATCTCGAAAAGGTTCGTTGCGCGTTCACCCGGCACGATGCCGCCCAAATTCACGCCAATCACGAAATTGGCGCCGAGCCTGCGGACTGCTTCGGTGGGCACGGGGGCTGACAGGAAACCATCGACCAGCAACTTTCCATCCTGTTCCACCGGCCGGAACAGGCCGGGATAGGCGCAGGAGGCGCAGAGCGCGGGGCCGATCTCGCCCGCGGTGAAGAAGGCGGTTTCGGCGGTCATGAGGTCGGTGGCGGCGATCGAGAGTGGAATCCGCAAATCCTCGAAGCGGCGCACGGGCGTCAGGCGCTTCAAATAGCGCTGCAGGCGCGTATCGGACGCAAGTCCCTTCCAGGAAATCGTCCATTCGGCGAAATCCTTGAAGCGCGTAGAAAGCCCAACCTGTTCCATCTCCGCGAGCGTCGATCCGCCGGCATAGGCCGCGGCAATCAGCGCCCCGACACTGGTGCCGGCCATGTAATCAATCGGGATTTTATTTTCTTCGAAGACGCGAAGCACACCGATGTGCGCGATGCCGCGTGCGAAGCCGCCGCCGAGAGCGAGACCGATTTTCGGAGGTTCGGGAAGCTGCTCGGGACGGGGCGCGTAGGCGAATGCGCGAATGCGTTTAACAGTCTGGTCGAGCCAATTGTCCGCCCCGGACATCCCACCATCCCCTTTTCTATCTACTATAGTTTTGATGCGGGGTACGCCGCAATGGGGGATTGACCGCAGTGTAACGGGTTCAGTACGCTCGGAGCGGGGCCGGCGCGGCGTCCCGGCTCGCCGGAGACGCAAATCATGAAAAAAACCATTGAACAGATTGCGGTGCTCGGTGCGGGAACCATGGGCGCGCGCATCGCCGCCCATTTTGCCAATGCCGGTGTCCGCTGTTCGTTGCTCGATATTCCCGGCGCCGGCGCGGACGCTCCGCCCGCCGAGCGCAACCGGCCCGCGAGCACCGGACTTTCCGCCGCGCTCTCGGCGCGCCCGGCGGCGTTTTTCACGCCCGAGACGGCGCGTCTGGTGCGCACCGGAAATTTCGACGACAACCTGGATTGGTGCGCCGAGGCCGACTGGATTCTCGAAGCAGTGGTCGAGAATCTGGAGATCAAGCGGCAGCTCTTCGAGAGGGTCGACCAACATCGTCGGCCCGGCACTTTTGTCACGACGAATACGAGCGGGTTGCCCGTGGCCAGCATCGCCGAGGGCCGCTCGGCCGATTTCCTCGAGCACTGGGCTGGAACGCACTTCTTCAACCCGCCACGCTATTTGAAACTCGTCGAGATCATTCCCGGCCCATCGACACGGCCGGAGGTGCTCGAAACGCTGGCGCGCTTCTCCGACGAACGGCTGGGCAAGGGCGTGGTGTTCGCCAAGGACACGCCGAATTTCATCGCCAATCGCGTGGGCACGTTCGCCGTGCTCACCGTGCTCGCCCTGATGGTGGAACTCGATCTGACCGTCGAGGAGATCGACGCGCTCACGGGTCCCACGCTGGGCCGGCCCCGTTCGGCCACTTTTCGCACGGCCGATATCGTTGGGATTGACGTGCTCGCGCACGTGGTGAGCAATCTCTACGAGAACCTGCCGGGCGACGAATCCCGGGAGCTGTTCCGCGTGCCGAAAATTGTCGGCGATCTGGTCGAGCGAGGCTGGCTGGGCGAGAAAACCGGCAAGGGTTTCTACCAGCGCGTAAAGCGCCAGGGCGACAGCGAAATTCTCACACTCGACTGGCACGCGATGGACTTTCGGGCGCGGCTGCGGCCTGAACTGCCCGCGGTCGAT
>JAGWOX010000328.1 GCA_028877145.1 Acidobacteriota bacterium
TGCTCTTCAGGTAGTAGCTGAGAGTGGCTCCGGTTGGATCTCCCGATCGCGACCGGATGGCAGTCGCCGGCCGGAACAGGTACACATCCACGGCCGAGGCCTCCGCGAGTTGCCGCAACGGCGTGATGTCGTCCAGCGACCAGATGGCGCGGCCGTGCGTTCCTACGATCAGGTCGTTGCCATGAATGGCGAAGTCGCGCATGGAAGTGGTTGGCAGGTTGAGCTGTAGCGGCTGCCAATGATCGCCCGCGTCGAAAGAGACGTAGACTGCCGTTTCCGTGCCGGCAAACAGCAGATTCGGGTCCTTGGGATCTTGCTTGATAGCGTGCACGTACGCCGGAGCGGAAATGCCCTGGTTGACGCGAGCCCATGTCTTTCCGAAATCGCGCGTGCGGAAAATCCACGGCTGATAATCGTTGTTTTCGTGGTTGTCCACGGCTGCCCAGGCCGTGCCGGCCTCGGTCTCGGAAGCGGCGATCATCGAAACGCGGCCCCAATCCGGCATGGCGGAGGGAGTGACGTTGTGCCAGGTCTTGCCGCCGTCGCGCGTCAGTTGAATGAGGCCGTCGTCGGTGCCGATCCAGATTTGGCCCGCTTGAGCCGGAGAAGGCGTGATCGCCCAGATTGTGTCGTAATACTCGATGCTGGAATCGTCCTGGGAGATCGGCCCGCCGGACGTTTGCTGCTTGCTCTTGTCATTCCGAGTGAGGTCGGGGCTGATCGCCTTCCAGCTCATGCCGCCGTTGTCGCTCTCGAGCAGATACTGCGAGCCGACGTAGAGCGCGTGCGGGCTCCGCGGCGAGAAGGCGATCGGGAAGGTCCAGTTGAACCGGTATTTCAGCTCCGCGGCGGAGTGTCCCCCGTTGTTGTTGGACCACGGCGCGATGTCGTGCAGCTGGCCGGTCCGCTTGTCGTAAATGGTCAGCCCGCCGCCGTATCCCCCGGCCACCAGGAGGTTGGGATTGGCGGGATCCACCAGGACCCAGCCGCATTCGCTGTCGTCCCCACCCATCCAGTACGTTTCCCTTTCGACGCCACCGCGATTGTTGCTGACCACGGCCAAGGCGCCTTCATCCTGCTGCGAGCCGTAGATGTAGTAGGGAAATTCGTTGTCGGTGGTCACGTGATAGAACTGGCCGATGGGGAGGTTCTGACGGTTTCCCCACGTTTTGCCGCCATCGACGCTGATGGCCACACCCTGGTCGTGCCCGTTGATCATGTGATCCGGGTGCAGGGGATTCATCCAGAAAGCGTGGTTGTCCCCGCCAAAGGGGTAGCCGTCGAAGCCCGGAATCGGGAGCGGCTTGAAACTGTGCCCGCCGTCCACCGAACGGTAGAAACCGTTGTCGGCCACATAGACGACGTTCGGATCGTGTGAATCGGCGAAAACGTTGGTGAAGTACCACGCGCGCGTGCGCAGAATCTGTTCGTCGTTCACCAATTTCCAGATGCCGCCGGCGTCGTCGGAACGATACAGACCTCCGTCCTTCGCCTCGATCAGCGCGTAGACGCGCTCGCCATGGCTGCCACCCGCGACGGCGACGCCAATGCGCCCCAGCACGCCCGCCGGCAATCCGTGGCCGGTCAAATGCGTCCACGTCGATCCGCCGTCCGTCGACTTGTAGAGTCCACTGCCCGGCCCTCCATCGCTGAAGTGCCACGGCTTGCGGTTCACCTGCCACATCGCCGCGTACAGAACTTGCGAATTCGCAGGATCCATGGCCAGATCGATCACGCCGGTCTCGTCGTTTTCGTACAGCACCTTCTGCCAAGTCTTACCGCCATCGGTCGAGCGAAAGACGCCGCGCTCGGCGCTGGGACCATAGATGTCCCCTTCCGCCGCCACATAGACGGCGTCCGCGTTTCGGGGATCGACAACGATCTTGCCTGTCTGCCGACTTCCCTTCAGCCCGACGTCGGTCCACGTCTTTCCGCCATCCGTCGACTTATAAACGCCGTCACCGAACGAGATGTCGCCCCTCGGCGCCTCCTCGCCCGTGCCAACGTAGATCACGTTAGGGTCGGACGGGGCGACGGCGATCGCTCCAATCGAAGCCACCGGCTCATGATTGAACAGAGGCGTCCACGTCAGCCCGCCGTTGGTCGTCTTCCAGACACCTCCGTCCACGGTCCCGATGTAGTACGTGTTGGGCTGCTGGGGAACTCCGGCAACCGCTTCGATGCGGCCGCCGGTTCCCGGCCCCACCAATCTCCATTTCATTCCCGAAAAAAGCTGAGCATTATATTGCTGGCCGCGGAGAGGGACTCCCGATAAGAGCCCCAGGGCCAAACCGCCGGCGATTGCCAGACAACGGAACGCATTTCTCACATTAAGCAAAGCTGTCCTCCCGTGTGGAACACGAGAGGATACAACGCCAGGGTGCCCTGACGCCCGGATCTTCGAAGACGCCAGGCATGCCCGCGAGCCCTACCGATTGCCGTACCCGCCCAAAACCGCACCTCTCCTCCCCAAGGCCACCTTCCAATGTGTTTCCCCCAATTCGTTGTGCAGTCTCTCTTACTCGCATCGCAACGCGATCACCGGGTCGATGCGCATCGCCCGTCGCGCGGGGAAATAACACGCGGCCATCGCCACCAGCAGCAGCAAGGCCGAAACGCCGGCGAACGTTAAGGGATCGGTGGCGCTCACACCGAAGACCAGACTGGCCAGCAGCCCCGAAAGCCCGAGTGAGAGCGGCAATCCAATCGCCAAAGCAATCCCGGCCAACAGCAGGCCGTGGCGCAGCACCAGCCGCAGCACCTCTCCGCGCTGCGCGCCCAGCGCCATCCGGATGCCGATTTCATGCGTGCGCTCGGCCACCGAGAAGGACATGACGCCGTAAACACCGACGCACGCCAGCACCAGCGCGATCACCCCCAGCACCGCCATCATCACCGCAACGTAGCCCAACCCGATCATCGAATCCGAAATCCTGCGCTCGAGCGTCTGGACGTCGTAGATCGGCATGTCGGGATCGATCGCGGCAATTCGCTGGCGCGCCGTCGCCACCAGGCTGTTCGGATCCCCTGAAGCG
>JAGWOX010000329.1 GCA_028877145.1 Acidobacteriota bacterium
CGAACTGCTCGGCATTCGCGATGTGAAGCAGCTTGCGCGGGAGAACCCCCGGAAACTCTACGCACGGCTCTGCCAGATCAGGGGCGAGCGTGTGGATGTCTGTTGTTTCGATGTCTTTTCCGCCGCCGTGGCCCAGGCGCGCAACTCGCGACTCCCCGCCGAGCAGTGCCAGTGGTGGTATTGGAGCCGCAAGCGGAAGCAGGGCGATGCGGAGAGGTGACAGCGCGCGACTCACGACACCGGATCTCGTCCTCTTGAGTTTGCTCGCCGAGCGCCCGATGCACGGCTACGACGCGAATCTCGAATTGGAGCGGAGGGAAGTGCGCCATTGGGCGGGCATCTCAAGGCCACAGGTGTACTATTCGCTGAAAAAACTGGCGAAGGCCGGGCTTATCCGCGGTGTTGAAGGCGGGGAGCCTGCTTCGGGGCCCGAACGCCAGATTTTCGAGATCTCCGGAAAGGGGAAGAAAGCCATGGCCGACGCGCTCGAGCGGCCCGACTGGACCACGCAACGGGAGCGTCCTCCGTTTCTGACCTGGATGGTGCTTTCCTGGCAAGCGCGACCCGGGGTTCTTGAGAAGCAGATTCGACGGCGACGGGAATTTCTCCAGGAGGAGCTTCGCCAAGAAGAAACCACTCTGCGAAGCGTTCTGGAGGAAGTGGGGCATCCGTATCACGAGGCGGTTTGGGCTGTGAAGTTGATGATCGCGCAGTTCAAAGCGGAGCTGAAGTGGCTGGAGGAGCTTTCGCGCCAGGCCCATCGCCGGGCCTCGGCATTGCATCCCGCATACGCCAGTGGCCGAAAGTGACGAACAGGGAGGGCCGAAAAGGCTGGGGATGCGGCCTGGGGTTTGTTGTAGCATAGGGGCTTGAGCGGCGCGTGCCCGAAGGCGGAGGCGGCCCGCGACGAGGGCGGCCGAATCTTCCAGACATAAGGCCGACGGCTAAGGATGAGTTTCCGAAAGAAAATGCGGCGGCGGGCGAATGCGCTCCGGCGAACGCTGCGGACGTGGCGGAAGCTGGGGAAGGGAGTGGTGTCGACCGAGCACGTGGTGCTGGCGCACATCATTCCGATCCGGCGCTGCAATCTTTCCTGCACGTACTGCAACGAATACGACAAGCACTCGGCGCCTGTGCCGCTTGCGGACATGAAGCGCAGGCTGGACTATCTGGCTTCGTTCGGGACGAGCATCATCACGATTTCGGGCGGCGAGCCGCTGCTGCATCCCGAACTGGACGACGTGATCGCGCACATCCGCAGCCGCGACATGATCGCCGGGATGATCACGAACGGGTACCTGCTGACGGGCGAACGGATCGAGCGGCTGAACCGCGCGGGGCTCGAATACCTGCAAATCTCGATCGACAACGTGATGCCGGACGACGTCTCGAAGAAGAGCCTGAAAGTGCTCGACCAGAAGCTGCGCCTGCTGGCCGAACACGCCGAATTCCACGTGAACATCAATTCGGTTCTGGGCAGCGGCGTGAAGAATCCCGAGGACGCGCTGACGGTGGCGCACCGGGCCGTCGAACTGGGATTCACGAGCACGGTGGGGATTCTGCACGACGGCAACGGGCAGTTGAAGCCGATCGGCAAGCGCGAGCGGGAGATCTTCGGCGAGATCATGAAGCTGGGCAAGCGGTCGTTCACGCGGATCAACGGGTTCCAGTGGGACATCGCCGACGGCCGCGAGCACAACTGGCGCTGCCGCGCCGGCTCACGCTACCTCTACGTTTGCGAGGACGGGCTGGTGCATTACTGCTCGCAGCAGCGCGGGTATCCGGGCGTGCCGATCGGGCAGTACACGAAGGAGATGCGGCAGCGGGAATTTCTGACGCGCAAGGGATGCGCGCCGCGCTGCACGATTTCCTGCGTGCAGCAGGTGGCCACGATCGACAACTGGCGCGCGCCGCAGACGCTGCTTTCCACTCTCGGCCCCGGATCCGCTCCCCCGGAACTGGTGCAGTTGAGCGGGGCGAACCGCGACAGGTAGCCGTCTGCCCGACAAGGTATTGCCGCTGAACCTTACCGGTCAAGCCTTCTGCGTATCTAGAGAATACTCCACCACGGTAAGGACCACGCTTTTCACAGTTGGGTTGCATGACTTGAACTGGATTAGCCCAAGGCCCTGCTCCCCGTAAACGCGGAGCGCCTCGGAGATCATTGCGTGCAGAAATGACTGTGTGCAGAAATCTACACCCGCAAAATCGAGGGTAATGCTTCTTCCCCCCTCGAGCGCAGGCATCACCCGCTCGATCCGAATTCGCCGTGCTATATCCTTGTCCTCGGCGAACCCACCCGCCAAGGCAGCCACCTTGACGGCATCTCTCACGGTCGCCTTACTCATGTAAACTTGACCCTTGGCGTGACTTTCCTTGCATGTTCGGGAACTATAGCCTCACGGATGCTGTTCATCGTCGCTTCGAAGTTCAGCGTGCGACGGAGTCCTATGTCTACGGCCACCACGGTTCCCTGCCAACTCGGCAGCCCCTCGAAGAGGTCATGACGATCCTTCCTCGGATCGACGTACAGGCGAAACTTGTCCGATCTCCTTAGGTGCCTTAGCCGGTATGCCGCATCTCCCGATATTATCGCAAAATATTGGCCTGAGGCCTTGGCGATCGACTTTGTAAAGAAGAGCCCAACCCCAGCATTTTCTGACGGACCGTACATCCCGCGGGGCGCACCGGTCGTCCCCGGGACAAGGGCGTTCATCAGTGCCTCTGCGTCACTGGAGAGTTTGAGGTGGCGAGACAGCGAGGTGCGGACGCCAATACCGCAGTCGGCAACCCCGATTGACACCCTTCTGGCGCTTTCGTAATACTGCGCGCACGCGTACGCCGGCTGACCGCCTGCATGCTCGAAAACATTGCGAATTGTTTCACTCAGGCAATATTGCACGGCTTTGGTATGCTCTGGCCGATGTAGAAGCGGCGCGACATCGTCGAGGAACGATCGCAAGTCTCCGCTCCCGTGAATCCGTTTCAGAGGAATGAATCTGCCAGCC
>JAGWOX010000063.1 GCA_028877145.1 Acidobacteriota bacterium
GCATTGCCCTCATCCTCTTTCCGCTTCCTCGAAAACGGCATCGACGCCTGGGATTCGGATTTCGGAGCGGCGCTATCCGCGCCGGGGGCACCACTTGGAAGCCAATTGTTCTCTCCGACATTTCGTCCCGTGGGACCACCAGACCTAACCCTGTGGCCGCAGGACGAGCAGAAACCGGAAAAAGGACGGGACAAAAAGACCGCGCACAACCCCTCCGCGGACGCCGGCTCACCCGGCCACATCTTCTGGGTGATTCCCGCGTTCAAGGTGGACTACGCGAAGGGATTCCAGCCGCTGACTCCGAAAGAAAAATTCCAGGAATGGGCCCAGTCATCCTACGACCCGATGGGCTTGACGGTGGGAGCGTTTGAAGCGGCCACGCTGGAGTACTCGTCCACGGACGGCTTCTGCGGCTACGGAATGGGGATGGCAGGTTACGGCAAGTGCTTCGGCTCGCTCGAGCTGGATGCCATCGATTCCAGCTTCATCGGCGATTTTGTGCTACCCGTCGTGCTGCACCAGGATCCGCGGTACTTTCGCTTGGGCAAAGGCGCTTTCGGCAAGCCAGTCTGGTATGCGGTTTCCCGCGTCTTCGTTACCTACAACGACTCGGGCCGCACGGTCTTCTATTCATCGGCGCTGTCGGGAACCGTGATCGGCGCGGGCCTCTCGAATCTCTATTACCCCTCGCAAGATGTCGGCATCAGCCATACGATGTCCCGCATCGCGATCGATCTGGGCAACACGGCCCTCTACAACCTGGCCGCGGAGTTCTGGCCGGACATCGACCACAAAATCCATCACGCCTTCTGACACGTTCGCGCGGCATCTCCGTCTCATGCATCGCGCCACCGATCGTGCTACCATCCCCGGCGCTCGGGGGTGGCGCGGGGTCTCTGAATCGGAACGCTCCTTCGCATCATCTCGAACCGAAGAAGCGAAATGCGCTACGTGATCATCGGCAACGGCGTGGCGGGAACCACCGCGGCGCTTACGCTGCGCGCGCGCGAGCCGGAAGCCGAAATCACCATGATCAGCGGCGAGAGCGACTACTTTTTCTCGCGCACCGCTCTGATGTACGCCTACATGGACCGGATGACGCTGCGCGACCTCGAGCCCCACGAACGAAAAGTTTTTGCCAAACAGCGGATCGATCTCGTGCGCGATTGGGTGGTCGATCTCGACGCTACCGAGCGCACGCTGCGATTGAAATCCGGCAAAACTATTGCCTACGAGCGGCTTTTGCTGGCCACCGGCTCGCTCGGCACGCGGCTGGATTGGCCCGGACTCCAAAGCGCGAAGGAAGGCGTAGTGCATTTCGTCACGCTCGACGACCTTGCGCAATGCGAGCGGGTGACGCCGTCGACGAGCGAGGCGGTCGTCGTTGGCGGTGGCCTGATCGGCGTTGAACTGGTCGAATGTCTTGCGTTCCACGGGAAGAAAGTGACGTATCTGGTGCGCTCGCCGTGGTATTGGCCCGGCGCCTTGGCAATGGAGGAATCCGAAATCATCACCGAGCACATTCGCCGCCACGGCGTTGATCTGCGCGGAACGGAGGAAGTCGACGAAGTGCTCCTCGGAGCGGATGGCCGGGTGCGCGGCGTGCGCGCGAAATCAGGCGCTGAATTCGGCTGCCAGATGCTCGGGATCGCCATCGGCGTGAGTCCGGCGGTCGATTGGCTGAGGACGGTGAAGACGCCGCCGAAAATCGAGCGCGGCATTCGCGTCTCGCCGAGTTTCGAGACTTCCCTTCCCGCCGTGTGGGCGGCCGGCGATTGCGCCGAGTTCGCGCAGGACGGCGAATGGGTGGTCGAGCAGATCTGGTATTCGGCGAAGCGGCAAGGGGAACTCGCCGCGCGGGCGATGCTGGGCGACCGCGTGCGGTACGAGCCGCCGATTTTCTACAACAGCGCGAAATTTTTCGAGATCGAATACACATCGACCGGCAGCATCGGCAAGCCGCCGGAAGGCTCGCGCACGTTTTTCTGCCGGATTCCGGGCAAGGAGGCGAGCGTGCGCATCGTCGAACAAAATGGCGCGGTGGTTGGCGTCAACATGCTCGGCGCGCGCTGGGACCACACGTTTTTCGAGCGCTGGATCACTGAGCGCCGCAGCATGGACTACGTCGTGAACCACCTGCGCGAGGCGCAGTTTGACGTGGAATTCGCCCGAGTGGAGATTGCAGCAGTGGAGGCAAGCTACAAGCAATGGAGAAGCCCCGTGTCATCCTGAGCGGAGCGAAGGACCCCCAAAGCGTCGAGGCCATGTAGAGACCGTAGACGTAGCGACGGGATCCTTCGCTGCGCTCAGGATGACAAATTCTTGCAGCCGTGAGGAGTAAGACAACGAGATGGTTAGGGAAGGAAAACTTTCCTGGCTCACGCACGACTTGACGCACCGCGGCGTAACGGCGTGGCTGCTTACGGTGCTGCTTACCGGGTTCTACCTGGTGCTCTATTACACCGAGGTTTTCACAAGCGTTGCTCGCGCCATCGGCCTCGACAGCAAATGGACCTTCTACGGCCTCGTCTACACGTCGGCCATCGTCGTCGGCGGCATCTTTGTGCTGCGCAAATACCGGCACAACCGCTATCAGGTGGTGCGCACCTCCGTCGTGATGTTCGTGCAGGCGGTGTTCGCGTTCTCGATTCCCGCGATCCTGAAATTTTTCCACCAGCCCGAGTACTACTTCAGCTATTTCTGGCCGCTGAAATTCGATGATTTCGTGCCCGGCACGATTTTCCATCTCCCGCTCGTCTACATCCTGTACAGCTTCCTCGGCTCGCTGCTGCTGGTGCCGGTGCTGGGGATTTTCTTCGGCAAGCGATGGTATTGCTCGTGGGTCTGCGGCTGCGGGGGCCTGGCGAACACGGCCGGCGATCCGCTGAGGCATCTGACGAGCAAATCGAGCGCGGCGTGGAAATTCGAAAAGATCGCGATTCACACGGTGCTGACGGTCTGCGTCGCGCTGACGGCGCTGCTCTTCGTCACCTGGGGCGTGGGAAACCGCGCGCCGGCCCTCGCGCGATTTACCAGCGGTTTCCAGACGTTCTACGCGTTCCTGGTGGTGGCGATGCTGAGCGGCGTGGTCGGCGCCGGGCTGTATCCGATCGGCGGCACGCGCATCTGGTGCCGCAATTTCTGCCCGATGGCGGCGCTGCTGGGTCTGGTGCAGAAATTCGGCCGCTTCCGCATCACCGTGAAAGACAACATGTGCATCTCCTGCGGCCTGTGCAGCAAGTATTGCGAAATGGGAATCGACGTGCGAAGTTACGCGCAGGCGAATCAGAGCTTCACGCGGGCCTCGTGCGTCGGCTGCGGCCTCTGCGCCGAAGTGTGCCCCCGCGGAGTGCTGCGCCTTGAAAATGTGCGCCGCCGCCATCCGCAGGAGCTGGCCCTGGTGCAGATTTCCCCGGCGCGCGGGGGAAGCCGGGTGGCGATCTGATTCGGTACACCGACGGGCGCGAGTGTGGTTTCGCGCGTCCGGAAGGTGACGGTCTAATGCCGGGAGCCGAGCCGACCTTGTCGCTTTTGCGCACACGCGTGGAACTGACCGACCTGCGACGCATCAATTCGCGCAAGCTCCAGCCCTTGTTCGACGAAGAGGAGCGCTGCTGGCTCCAGCAGTTGCGCTGGGATTATTCCCCTTCGCTCGATCTGATCCGCAACTTCATCGACTCGCACTCTCTGCTCGGCTACGTCGCCTGGCAGAATGGCGAACCGGCCGGGTACGGCTTCTACGTTCTCGAGGACCATAAGGGGCTGATTGGCGGGCTATACGTCTCCGCCAGGTTCCCGCAGGCCGAAGTGGCACGGCTGCTGCTGCGCGAAATCCTCGCCAGCCTGCGGCACACGCCGCATATCGAACGGGTGGAAGCGCAGCTGATGCCGAGCGGCACCGACCTTGACAACGTGCTGGCCGGGGAGAATTTCCGGCTCTATCACCGCCAGTTCATGCTGCTCACGCTGGGCCAGCAAGCAGAGGACGGCGTGAAACCGGTTTCAGGTATGAACCTGGAAACGTGGAACGACCGCTGGATGGCCCCGGCCGGCCAACTGATCCGCCTGGCGTACGAGAACCACATCGACGGGGAGATCAACGATCAATACCGGAGCGAGGCGGGCGCAAACCGGTTCTTGCGGAACATCGTGTTTTTGCGTGGCTGTGGAGAATTTCTCTCGCAGGCTTCTTTCGTGCTGTCGAGTCCCCAAAGCGACGTGCCGATCGGCATGGTGCTGACTTCGGCGGTGGCGCCCGGCGTGGCCCACACGACGCAAATCTGCGTGCTGCCCGGCTATCAGGGCCAGGGGCTGGGGCGGCGGATGCTCGAGACGTCCGTCGCGGCGCTCGAGCGCATGGGGTACACCGGGCTTTCGCTCACAGTGACTTCAGTCAACCATCGCGCGGTGGGACTCTACGAGCGAATGGGCTTCCGGACGATCCGGCGCTTCTCAGCCGGCGTGTGGAAGGGATAAGGAAGTGGTCAGTTCTCGGTTATCAGTTATCAGTGCTCAGTGAACACCTACTGCCCTGTAACCATTCGACCTTATGGGTAACCGCGCGGGTCAGACTGACAACTGAGAACCGATCACTGAAAACTTCTTCTATTTTTCCTTGCGCGTGCGCTCGCGCAGCAAGCCTTTCAGCTCGCCCATGAATTCGCGCACGTCCTTGAAATCCAGGTAAACGGAAGCAAACCGGACGTAGGCCACCTTATCCAGCTTCTTGAGGTGCGACATCAGCAGGGCGCCGATTTCGTTGGTGGTGCGTTCGCGGTTGGGGGATTCGAGGACGTATCGCTCGACTTCGTCGACCAGGGCTTCGAGCTTCACCGTGGGCACGGGGCGCTTCTCGCAGGCCTTGAGCAGGCCCTGCAGCACCTTCTGGCGGTCGAACCGCTCGCGCCGGCCGTCCTTCTTGACGACCATGTAGGGAATTTCGTCGATCCGCTCGTAGGTGGTGAAGCGGCGGCGGCAGCGATTGCATTCGCGGCGCCGCCGAATTAGGTCTCCGCCTCCGCTCTCGCGGGAATCGACCACGCGATCCTCCATCGAAGAGCAGAACGGGCACCTCATCGTCGCGCCCTTTCGGCGTGCTCCTTCAATTCCATCTCCCCGGCGAGCTGTTCCTCGCGCTTCGATTCCGAGGCGAGCTGCCACAGCTCATGCATCGAAAGCCCTTGCCGGATAAAGAGCGGAACGCCAACGACGAGAACGGCGGCGAACGTCACGAGCCACAGAATGATCGCCGCGGCGGCCGCCGGCTCCTGCTGGACGCCGAAGAAGGCAGTCAGCGCGAAGAAGCTGGCCGCTTGCGCCCCACCGCCGACGGCGGGGAGTTGGACCATGGCGCCGAGCATGGTCACACCGAGCAGCAGCATCTGGTCGGCATAGCCGAGGTGCCGCAGCTCTCCCCCGAACCCGTGGCAAACCCACAGAAAAGCCAGGGCGACCAGAGCCCAGTGAGCGATCGAATAGGCCACCGCTTCGCCCAGATCGCCCCAGGTCCGGATGGCCTGCAACCCATCGCTGAATCCGGCGAACATCTGCGCCGCCTTGTGCCGCCAGCCCCGCGCTGAGCGCCAGGCCCCCAAGCGCCGTTCGAGCAGGCCCGCGCCGTGAAGCCGGAAATAGACCAGGAAGGCGATCATGAGGACGAGCACGCCGAGCATCGCCAGACCGACGCTGCGCGCCGCAATAAGGGTGGAATCGTCCGCTCCGACTTCCATGCGGCTGGTGGCCAGCAGCAGCCCGAGGCCAAACAGGCAAAGCGTGGCGGCCACGTCAAACAGCCGCTCGAGCACGTAAATGCCGAAAGTGCCGGAAATCGAGAGGCGGTCCTTGCGCGCGATCAGGAGCGGGCGGACCGGCTCGCCGGCGCGCCCGAGCAGGAAAACCGAGGCAAAGCCCATCAGCGTGGATTCGTAAACGTTCCAGAAACGGGCCCGGCCGAGGTAGCGGGAAAAGGCCACCCAGCGCCGCGCGCGGATGGCGTAGCAGACGTAAATCGCGAGCGCCGCCAGCAACACCAAGCTCAGGCGCGTCTGCTGCAGCGAGCGCTCCAGCGCCGCCCAGTTAAATCCTTCCTTGGCGAAGGCGCCCCTTGAATGGTACAAGAGCGCCCCTAGGACGATGATGGCGACCGCGAGGAGAACCAGATTCCTTAGAATTCTCTTCATTCGAAGTCGCAACGTAACAGCAAGTCCGCGGAAGTGTCAAGGAAGCTAGCGGATAAGCCGGCCACGCGCGCCGTGCCGCTGACCCGGCAGCGACTGTCCGCCCCTTGCCGGTCACTCGGCAGCGCCGGTAAGATGGGGGAACTTTCCCCGGCCGCTCTGCGTTCTTTACTAGTGAGGACGAACAGTGCGACCCGAGAGGCTGATCCAGTTTGGAATCGGATGCGCAACTGGTGGAGAATTGCCTGAGCGGCGATCAGTCGGCCTGGGAAGAGTTGCTTCGACGACATTCCAGCCGGCTGTACCAGCTCTTTTACCGCTTTACGGGCAACCGCCAGGAAACCGAGGACTTGACGCAGGACCTCTTCCTGCGCATCTATCAAACTCTCCGGAGCTACCGTCCGGCCGAGGGCAGTTTCAAGACGTGGATCACCAGCGTTGGCCGCAACTTGCTGATCGACCATTACCGGCGGGCGCGACACGACCGGCAAACCAGCTCTCTCGACGACGAGACATCCGGCGTGAGCGAGCGGCCCACGAAGCGGCCCGACCCGGAACTTGTGGCCCGGCAGAGCGAATTGAGCGGGCACGTGGAGCAGGCTCTGCTCGAATTGCGGCCCGAACTGCGCGAGGCGGTGATCCTGCGGGACCTTCAGCAGCTCGAATATCGCGAGATTCAGCACATTCTGGGAGTGCCCGAAGGAACGGTGAAATCCCGGATCAACCGCGGAAGGATTGAACTGGCCCGGACTTTGCAGCGTATGGGAATAGGACCGGAGTAAAAAATGGCTTGGACCTGCGATCAAACCGAAGACCGGCTGCTCGAGGCGTTCGACGGAACGCTGAGCGCGGCTGAGCGCGGCGAAATGGAACAGCACACGTCCGCCTGCGCGCGGTGCGTGGCGCTGGTGGCGAGCGTTCGTCAGACGGTCAACGCTCTCCAGCAGATGGAGCCCGTGGAACCGGACCCCTGGCTCGTGCCGAAAATCATCGCGCGGACCACGGGACCGAAGCCCGTCCGGCGGCGCCGTCTGGGGTGGCTGGATTTCATGACGCACCCGCGCTTCGCCATGGGACTGGTCGCCGTTCTCATCACCGTCTCGATCGTTTTCCACGCGGTTTCGGGCGGCGCGCCGGGAGCGCTGGCCTCGGTGAATCCGTTCGAGTTCTACCGGCAAGCGGACCGGCGCGCGCATCTGGTGTACGCGCGCGGAGTGAAATTCTTCAGCGATCTGCGGGTCGTCTACGAAATCCAGTCACGTTTCCAGCCGGAAAATAAAGGGGAACCTGCCACGACCCCGGAGAAAAAGAACAACACGGACCAGCTTGAGCGGCTCTTCTACGATCGCCTGGAAAGCCGCCTCGGGCCGGCCGTAACTCACGTCCAGGGAGACCAGCATGAAATGCGCTACCCATCCTGACCGGGACGCCACCGGATATTGCCGAACCTGCGGCAAGCCGCTGTGCCCCGACTGCACGCGCGACGTGCGTGGCGCTCTCTACTGCGAAGGCTGCCTGGCCGCCATGCTGAGTGGCGCGCCGGTGGGAGCGCCAATGGTCGAGCCCATCGGCACGCCGAACCCGGCCGTGGCCGCAGCGCTGGGCTTCATTCCCGGCCTGGGAGCCATTTACAACGGCGAATACATGAAGGGTCTGATCCACGTCGCCGTCTTCGCCGGGATCATCGCGGTGCTGAATGCGCAAGTATCGGACAGCCTGCAAGTGTTCCTTGCGATCGGGCTGGCGTGCTTTTACTTCTACATGCCGATCGAAGCGTATCGCACGGCCAAGCTGCGGCGCGCGATCGCCTACGGCGCTTATGCGGCGCCGCCGGCGGCCGCCGCCCCGGGCGTGCCACCCGGCACGGTCGCCTTCACAGGCCCGGCCGAAGGGCCTTACACAGCTCCCCCGGCCGGCGCTCCACAAACGACTGCGCCACAATACCCCTTCCGCAGCTCGACGACGTGGGCCGTGGTGTTGATCGTGTTCGGCGTGCTCATCCTGCTAGGGAACATGGGCCTGCTTTCGAGCGATTGGTTGGGCCATTGGTGGCCGCTGGTTCTGATCGGGCTGGGCGTGTGGCTGTTCTGGAAGCGATTCAATGAGCCGGGTGCCACCGGAGGCCAGAAGCCATGAACCAGTGGAGACGATGCAGTTGCGCGCAATGCCGCACGCGCTCTCTGATGGGTCCCGTGATGCTCGTCACCATCGGCGTGCTGTTTCTCATCGGGCAGTACAGCATGTATTCGTTCGGACAGCTCTGGCCGATCATCTTGATTGCCGCCGGTGCGGTGAAGGTGGCCGAGTCGCTGGCATCGAGCGAAGGGCACGTGGGCGGGTGAAGGGCCAATGAACGGGGTTTACTACACTCGCAGGCGGGGTTCGATATTCGGCGGGCTGCTGCTGATGGTGATCGGGACGCTGTTCCTGATCCACTATCTCGCGCCCGGCGTGCTGCACCTGGGCCAGCTCGCGCGTTACTGGCCGGTGCTGCTGATTCTGTGGGGCCTCGCGCGGCTGTGGGACCATTTCGCGGCCACGCGGCGCGGGCAAGCGCCGCCGCGAACGGTGAGCGGGGGCGATCTGCTGCTCGTGTTGCTGGTGCTCGTGGGCATTGTCGCGCTGCTGTCCTACGACCGGCTGCATCGCAACATGGGCTGGGACGACGGTTTCAACCTGTTTGGCAATCCGTACACCTTCACGGCCACGCTTCCCACCACCGCCGTCGATCCCTTGGCGCGCATCGACCTGTGGACGCCGCGCGGGAATATCACCGTCAGGCCGCGGGAAGACAAGAACCTGAGCATCGTGGTCACGAAAACGGTCCGCGCCTCCGATCAGGCCGAGGCGCAGAAGGTGGCCGACGCGACTACGGTCTCCGTGCAGCAAACACCGCAGGTGTTACACGTCGAGCCGAAAATTCCCTCCGGCGCCGATGACGCGCAGGTGAGTTACGACGTCAGCGTATTCCCCAAAACCTCCCTCACCGCCTCGACGGGCCGGGGCCAGATACACGTCAATGGAATCGACGGGGAACTGTCGCTGAGCACTTCGGGTGACGTCGATGTGCAGCAGACCGGCTCGAACATAACGCTCGACCTGCGCCGCGGCGACGCTCGCGTCCATTCGGTGGCCGGCAACGTCACCATCAATGGCCGCGGCCAGCAGGTCGACGTCGGCGAAATCGCGGGCCAGGCGTCGATCAACGGCGAATTCTACGGCCCGATCCACGTGCGCCGCATCGCCAAGGCCGTGCAGTTCAATTCCTCGCGCACGGCCCTCAGCGTCAGCTCCGCGCTCGGCAGGCTGGACATGGAATCGGGCGACCTGGTGCTCTCCGACACGCCGGGCAATGTTTCGCTCGAAACCCGCGACAAGGACGTTCAGTTCGAAAACGTCCAGGGCAACGTCGCCATCACCGACCGCAACGGCAACGTCGATATCCGCTACAGCGAGCCGCCCACCAGCAATATCACGATCACGAACCGCTCCGGCGATATCAGCATCGCGCTGCCCGCCCGCTCGTCCTTTTCCATCACTGCCGTCGCGCGCTCGGGCGATATTTCGAACGATTTCGAGACCCCCGCCTTGCACCTCGTCGAAACCTCGCCGAACGCGCAACTCCAGGGCACGGTTGGAACGGGCGGCCCGAAAATCACGCTAAACACGAGCTACGGCACCATTCACGTCCTCCGGGCACCCTCCATGCCTCCCGTTCCCTCGCCCGCGCCGACACCCAAGCCTGGACCAGCCAAACCGCCGGTCCACTCACCTACACCGACGCCCAAGCCCCCCACGACGAATCCACGTTGACCGCCGCACATCGCGTCCTCTCCCTGGGGGTCCATCACTCATGCCGCAGGGCCGTTGCCGGGTCCACCCGCATCGCGCGGCGCGCGGGGACGTAGCCGGCCAGTAGTATTACGGCGGCCAGGATCAGCGGGACCGCGCCGAAGGTCAATGGATCGGTCGGCTTGACTCCATAGAGCAGGCTCGACAGCAGATGCGTCAATCCCAGCGAGACAATTATTCCCGCGCCGAGGCCCAGCATAGCCGGCATCAGCGCCCGGCCCATCACCCGTCCGAGCACATCGCTCCTCTGCGCGCCCAGCGCCATGCGAATGCCAATCTCGTGCGTGCGCCGCGCGACCGAGTAGGAGACCACTCCATAAATTCCCAAGCAGGCGAGAAGGAGCGCCGCGGCGGCGAAGAGCGAGGTCAAAAGCGTCTCGAATCGGCGCGGCGCGAGGGAAGTGGAAACGATTTGGCCCATCGACCGGATGGGCGGGACGGCTACGCCCGAATCAACGCTCCAGACTGCGCCGCGCAATTCCGAAGCCACCGCTGTGGCGGGCAAACGAGCGCGCAAGATAAGCGAGCCCGCCAGGCCGCCGCCGTAGAGCGAATACACCATCGGCGCCGGAGCTTTGAAAAGGCTGACGCTGCGGGTATCGCCGACGACGCCAACGACTCGGAGCGCAGGACCAGGGCTCACATCGAATTTCTGCCCGATCGGATTGATGCCCGGCCAGATTGTATTCGCGGCATCGGCGGAAATCACCACCGCGCCTGTGCCAGCGTCAGCCCTGGTCAGCTCGCGTCCGCGCAGCAACGGAATACCGAGCGCCTTGAAATACGCGGGGCTGACGTAGCGGTAGGTGGCAAACGGGCGTTCGGCTTCGGGCCTCGTGTCACCAGGCAAATTCACGGGATCGTCATTCATTTCGCCGCCCAAAGGCAGCCAATCGGTGACCGCGGAGGATTCGACGCCGGGCAGCGCGGACGTGGATGCCAGCACGCGGTGCCAGAATTCGCTCCGCTGTTCCTTTCGCGCGTATTGCGTCGCGGGCAGTTGCAGGTTCACGGTCAGGACGTGCTCAACCACGAAGCCCTTCGGCGACTTTTCGATCTTCGTAAAACTCGCCAGCAGCAATCCTGCCGCGAGTAGCAGAATCGTCCCAAGTGCCGTCTCGAGCCCGACCAATATCTCTCGCGTGCGCAGCCCGGCTTCTCTATCCGTGCTCCGAGCGCTCGCCGAGCGCAACGCATCTTGCGGATTGGCCCGCGCCATTCGGCATGCACCGAAGAGCCCCGCGAGCAGTCCCGCCGCAAGCGACATTCCCAAAGTGAATCCGAGCACCGCGCCGTCGAGGCGAACGCTGTGCAGCCGCGGCAAGCTCGTGGGCGCAAGCGCCACAAGCGCCCAAAGCGCCCAATGCGCCAGCACCAGCCCCAGCGCTCCGCCCACAAGCCCCAGCGCCAGCGTCTCCGTCATCGTCTGGCCGAGCAGCCGCCCGCGACTCGCTCCCAGCGCGCTGCGGATTGCGGCTTCATGCTCTCTCCCGGTGGCGCGCGTCAGAACAAGGCTTGCCAGATTTGCGCAAATGATGAGCAGCACCGCCAGAACAGCCGCGAAGAGCAGCCAAAGGCCGCGCTCTGATGACCGCACGATCATGTCGCGCAGGGGCAGCATCACCACTTTCGGGTTGGGCAGAAACTTCTCCGATCCGAACTTCCGGCTCAAAATCACGTTCAGTTCCGCGACAGCCTGCGCTCGGCCCACGCCCGTTTTGAGTCTGGCAATCGCGCCAAGGCCAAATCCAGCATCCGGAGCCAGGTCCGCTGTTTCCCACGCGACTGGGACGAAGAGCTCAGGATCAGGCGTAGGGCCGACCACCGGAATCAGCTGACTCCCTTGAGGGAAGTGCAACGACGCGAGCAAAACGCCAACGATGGTGTACGGGCTCCCATTCAGCGCGATGGCGCGCCCGACGATGTTGGGATCGCTGTGGAATCGGGTTTGCCACAAGGCATTCGTCAGAATCACCTCGTGGTTGCGGCCAGGCTGGTCCGAATCGGGCGAAAAATTGCGCCCCAGCATCAACTTGACGCCCAACACATTGAAAAGATCCGGCGTGATAGCATCCGCGCTAAGCAGCGCCGGCTCTCCGCTCCCGGTGAGGTTCATGGTGTCCCCCACCTCAACGACGCCGATTCCCGCCAGCGATTTCGCCCCATGCGCCCACGCCTGATACGCCGCCGGATTGATCGGAATCATCGGGAACTTGCTTGCCAGTGTCGGAACGAACAACTGGAGAGCCACCAATTGATTCGGGTGAGGGTATTCGAGTGGCTGCAACAGCACTCCGTTGATGACGGAGAAGATCGCCGTATTCGCCGCCAGTCCCAGCGCCAACGTGAGAATCGCAATGGTGGTGAATCCCGGCGATTTCCGCAACGTGCGCAGCGCGTACCGCGTGTCAATGATGAAATTTTCGAGCCTCGGCCAGCGCCAAACCTCGCGCGCGTCCTGCTCCGTGAGCCGAATGTTCCCGAATTCCCGCCGCGCCGCATGCTCGGCTTCTTCCCTCGGCATACCGGAGGCGACGAGCTCCTCGGCTTTCTCATGCAGGTGCGCGCGAATCTCTTCAGACAAATCGCCGTAGACCCGTCGTCTCCCGAAGACCCGTTGCATCCAGTTCATTGCCATGCTCCTCACTCGTGTCGCAGCGCCGTTGCCGGGTCTACGCGCATCGCCCGGCGCGCGGGGAAATAGGACGCCGCAAAGGTGGCGAACAGCAAGAGCATCGCCGCCGTTGCAAGGACTGCCGGGTTTTCCGGACTGACGCCGTAGAGCAATCCATGCAAAAGACGCGCGGCAGCAAGCGCCATCGCCAGTCCTGCCGCCAGCCCTGCTAAGACCATCCTCACCCCGCGCCAGACGACCATTCGCAGGAGGTTTCGCGGCACGGCGCCCAGCGCCATGCGCACGCCGATTTCCTGAGTCCTTTGCGCCACAAGAAACGAAAGCAGGCCGTAGAGCCCAAGCGCCGAAAGCAGCAGTCCGAGCCCGGCGAACAAGCTGATGAGCGCGGCATTGAATCGCGGCTGAACGCGCAGACGGTCAACGCGCGCCTTCAGCGTCGAAATCGCCGCCGGTAACGTGGGATCGAGCGACGCGATCCCACTGCGGACCAGGGTTTCAAGAGTGGGAGCCGGGAGCGGGCTTTGGACCAGAAAGAAGGACTCTCGACCTGACCCATCCGCCGGGGCGCCGGCAGCCATATCCGCGGCATACTTCCGCACGACGTAGTATTCAGGCCCGGCGGCCTCTACCCTTCCCGAAACCGTAACGTAATTCACGTCCCCGGCAACTCCGACTACGTCGAACCAAGGCCCCTTCGGCGAGGCCAATTGCAGATGCCCGCCAATCGGATTCTCGCCAGGGAACAACCGCGCAGCCAACGTCTTTGAGAGAATAATCGCGTTGGTTTGCCCACCGCGATCGGCGGCAAGGAATCCGCGTCCCGCGAGGATGGGAATGCCGAGCAAGCGGAAATAGCCTGGCGTCACCATTCGCCAGCCGACCATCCCTCCCTTTCCCTTCTCCAATGGCGGCCGTCCCTCTACGCGGATGCCGGCAAATGGCTGCGCACGCTCGCCGCCGGTCGGCGGCAGCGAATCACTCACCGCGACGGCGGTCACGCCCGCGAGGCCGCTCAGCCTGGTCTCCAAGCGGTCGAAGAATTCGCTGGCCGCGCCGGGCGTGCTGTAGCCTTGCCGCCCCAGCGTAATTTGGGCAGTAACGACATTGCTCGTCGCCATCCCCAAGGGGATGTTTTGCAGGTTTCGCAGCGTGTCGAGGAACAGCCCGGCGTCGGCGATCAGAACCAGCGAAACGGCGACCTGCGCCACCACCAGCGCCGCTCCGAATCGCCGACGAGGCGGGCCAAGGGAACGGCCAGCGGCCAGAGCGGTCGCTGAAGGAGCGGCCGCAGCCGGGGCCATGCCGCACAGCAAACCGGACACGAGCGACGCCGCCAGGATGAAGAGGACGACCGGCGTGCCAAGTCCCGCCTGCCCGATGCGCGGGATTCCGGCCGGTGCGAGCGCCACGAAAAGTCGGAGCAACAAAAGAGCCAGCCCGGTCCCGACGATGCCACCCGCGAGGCCGAGCAACGCGCTTTCGACCAGGCGCAACCGGATCAAGCCCCAGCGGCCCGCTCCGAGCGCGGCACGGACGGCGAACTCGCGCTCGCGCACCGCGCCCCTCGCCAGAAGCAAGTTCGCCACATTCGCCGTGGCCAGCAGCAGCAACGCAAGCGCCGCAGCGAACAGCACCCACAGTGCGCGACGAACCGATCCGACCTGATCGTCGCGTACCGAAATCAGTCCCAGTCGCATGTCCTCTCTGAGGAACGGCGGAGCCTCTTGCCGCCATCCTTCGAACACCGGAGCAAGCTGCGCGCGCGCCTCGTCGAGGCTCACACCGGGTTTCAGCCGCGCGTAGGCGCGAACGAAACCTGCCATCGGCATCGACCGCTCGTCCGCCGTCAGCGCCTCGGGCAGAATCACGTCCACTCGCGCCAGTGTTGGCCATTCGAAATCACGCGGCAGGATGCCGATGATTCTGGCGGTCTTTCCATCGAGAGAAAGAGTTTGATTGAGCGCAGCGGGATCACCGCCGAAGCGCCTCTGCCACAGTCCATAGGAAATCAGGCACACGCTCGGCGCACCCGCCCGATCCTCCGCGGCGTCGAAGTTGCGCCCAAGAATGGGCTGAACGCCGAATGTAGGAAGAAATGTGGATTCCGCCTGCGCGCAAGCCAGGCGTACGGGCCGCGACTCGGCGAGATCGCAGCTACGAACGCCCGGCCGCCAGGAGGCCATCGATTCGAACGGTGATCGTTCGTCGCGGAGCTTCACATAGGCTGAACTGAAGAGGGCGGGGCGCGAATCAATGGCCGGGACGAGGATGCCGAAGAGCACAAGCCGCTCCGCATGCGGATACGGCAGCGGACGGAGGAGGGCGCTTTCGAGAACGCTGAAAATCGCGGCGTTGGCGCCGATGCCGAGAGCGAGGGTGAGGATGGCGACGGCGGCGAAACCCGGGGACTTGCGCAACATGCGCAGGGCATACCGGACGTCGAGCCAGAGATTTTCGAAAGCTGACCATCGCCAGACTTCGCGGCCGCGCTGCTCGGTGAGCAGGAGGTTGCCGAATTCGCGTCGCGCGGCGTGCTCAGCCTCCACGCGCGGCATGCCTCCGGCCACGAGTTCCTCAATTTTCTCTTCGAGATGCGCGCGGATTTCTTCAGAGAGCTCGCCGTAAATCCGGCGGCGCGCGATCAGTCGTCTGATCCAACTCATGCTTTCGTCCTCCGTCGCCACAACCGGGAACGGCTGTGGCGCTTCCGGTTATTCGCTCCGCAGCGCCGTGACCGGATCGACGCGCATGGCCCGGCGCGCGGGGGCATAGGCAGCAGCAGCCGCGACGATCGCAAACAGGATCGCCACGCCGGCAAATGTCAACGGGTCGTCCGGCCGGACGCCGTAGAGAAGAATCGCGAGCGAGCGCGTGAGCGCCAGCGCTAACAAGACGCCCACGGCAATGCCCATGAACGCCAGCTTGATCCCCTGCCCGACGATCAAGCGCATGACGTCACCGGGTTCCGCACCCAGCGCCAACCGAATGCCCATTTCATGGGTTCGCTGAGCGACCAATTGCGACATTACGCCGTAGATGCCAATCGCTCCCAGCAGCATGGCCAGCAAGCCGAAATAGACCATGATCTTCGTTACCACGCGATTGGGTGTGTCGACGACCGCCACGAGCGTCTCCATCGGTTCAACAGAAGAGACGGGTTGGTCGGAGTCCACTGCCCAGATCGCACTGCGGATGGCCGGGGCCAGCGCAGTTGGATCACTTGCGGCAATCCGCGCGACAAAGCCGAGCGTCTTGGAAGGAAATTGCGCCAAAGGAACATACATCTGCCGCTCGGGCCGAGCGCGCAGTTGGTACATCTTGACGTCGTTCACCACGCCCACGATCGTGGCCAATGTGTGGGCCGAGCCAAATCGGAGCTTCTGTCCGACGGGATCTTCGTTCTGCCAGAATTGGCGGGCTAAGGTCTGACTGATGATGGCGACCGGAGCATTGCCCGAAGCGTCGGCAGGGGTAAAGAAGCGCCCCTTTATCAGGCCAATCCGCATCGTCGAAAAGTAATCCGGAGAGACCGCAGAAAAGCGGGCGCCGAGCGCTTCGCCCGGTTGTGGAGCGGGTTTGCCGATCGCTTCGATTTCGACCACCTGGCCGAAGCCGCCGAACGGTACCCCGCTCGCCGCGCCGGCGGAAACAACTCCCGGGAGCGCGCCGATGCGGTCCAACGTTGCCTCGGCGAAATTTCGCGCAAGCGCGTCCTGCGCGTATTTCGCCGGGGGCAATGACACTTGCGCCACCAGCACGTTCGCGGCCTGGAATCCCATGCTGGAGCGCACGGAAATAACAAAACTTCGCACCAGGAGAGTCGTCGCGATCAGCACGATCACCGCGAGGGCAATCTCTCCGGCCACGAAGATTTTCCGCAGCCGCAGACCGCGCCGGGCGCCCGATGCCTGCCCCGACGCCTCCTTGAGGGCGGAAGTAAGGTCTGGCCCGGAATTCTCGAATGCCGGCGCCAGACCGAACACGAGGCCGCACAGCAGGGCAACGCCCAACGTGAAACCGAGCGTCGTGAAGTCCAGATTCACGCGGCCGTAATTCACCA
>JAGWOX010000330.1 GCA_028877145.1 Acidobacteriota bacterium
GAAGGGAACGGCGAAGGTGCTGGACTTCGGCTTGGCGAAACTGCTCCAGACGCCCGACTCCCAGGACGGCACACGCGACCTCACCGCAAGTCAGGGCACCGTCGGGACGCTTCCTTACATGGCCCCGGAACAACTCCAGGGCGAGCCGGTCGATCCACGAACGGACCTCCATGCCGTTGGGCTGATCCTTTATGAGATGGCGACCGGCCGCCGCGCCTTTCAAGAGGAACTGGCGTCGCGGCTCATCGACGCGATCGTGCGCCGGTCGCCGGTATCCCCGCGTGCCATCCAGGAACGGATTTCTCCGGAGTTCGAGCGAATCATCCTGAAATGCCTCGAAAAGAATCCCGAGGATAGGTATCAATCTGCCCGCGAGCTCGAGGTGGATTTGCGGCGGCTGGTCTCGCCGACGAGCGCGCCGATGACGATCCCGAGCGTAGTCCGCCCGAAGCGGTCGCGGCGGACGCAGTGGTATGCGGTTGCCGGAGCGGTGATCCTGGCGGCGCTGGCTCTTGCTTTCTTGCTCGTCAGCCGAACCGGCTCCCTTTGGCATCGAGCAGAGCCTTCCGGCGCGGCGGCTCCGGCGATCAATTCCATCGCGGTGCTGCCCCTGGAAAATCTTTCCCGCAATCCTAGTCAGGAATATTTCGCCGACGGCATGACCGACGAGTTGATCACCTCCCTTTCGCAGATTGGCGCCCTTCGTGTGATCGCCCGCTCTTCCGTGATGCGCTATAAGCATTCCGACGTGCCGGTAGCGACGATCGCCAAGCAGTTGAACGTTTCCGCCGTTGTCGAGGGCTCGGTACTGAGCGCCGACGGGCAGGTGCGCATCACCGCGCAGCTCATCCAGCCGGCCACCGATCAGAACCTCTGGGCCCAGAGCTACGAAGGCAGCCTGAAGGATGTGATCGCGCTGCAAAATAGTGTGGCCCGCGACATCGCCGACCAGATCCGCGTGCGGCTGGAACCTGCCGTAAAAACGCGCCTCGCGGAAGGAAAGGCGGTGAACCCGCAGGCATTCCAGGCGTATTTGAAGGGCCGCTACTTCTGGGCTATGCGCAATCGAAAAGCGGCCACCACCAGTCTCCAATATTTCCAGGAATCGGTGCGGGACGATCCCGCCTACGCGGTCGGTTACGCGGGCCTGGCCGAGACCTACAGCGCAATGGTGTCAAACGTCTGGATCCCGCCTGAAGTAGGGCTGCCCGCGGCAACGGCCGCGGCGCGCAAGGCGCTCGAACTGGATCCCCAGCTCGCGCAGGCCTATACCGCACTCGGGGAGATCGCCAAGATCGAGTGGCACTGGCAGGAGTCGGATCAGGATTTTCAGCGGGCCCTCCAACTGAATCCCGGCTACGCACTGGCCCGGCAATGGTACTCCTCCCTTCTCGCCGAGATCGGGCGCACTGCGGAGGCCGTTGTGGAGGCGCGGCGCGCGGCCGCGCTCGACCCTCTTTCCCCGATCAGCGTAGCCAACGTCGGACAAACGCTCTACCTCGCGCGCCGGTACGGAGACGCATCGGAGGAGCTGCAGAAGGTCATTGCGGCCAATCCCGATTTTTTCGCGGCCTACTACTTGGCCGGCATTACGAAGATTCAGGAATCGGACTTCGCCGGGGGCATCGCCGATCTTGAAAAGGCCGATCATCTCGCGCCGGATGACCCTCAAACCCTCGCCGCGCTCGCTTACGCCTACGCACGTGCCGGCCAGCGAGCCATGGCGGAAACAGCTCTCCAGCGCCTGAAGGGTGGCTCCGGTGCCGCGCCGGTTTCCCCGTTCCTGCTGGCCCAGCCTGAGGCGGGCCTCGGGGAAGAGGACCGGGCGATCCGGTCGCTCGAACTGGCCTACCAGCAGCACGCCGTCGGCCTGCCTCTGATACGGTCGTCGCCGATGTTCGACTCCCTTCGATCCAATCCCCGTTTCCAGGCCTTGCTCGCCAAGCTCGGCCTGGCGGGTCAATCGTTCACCCATTGAGTGAAGAATGCGGCGTCGACGAGTGAAAAATCGGCCGCGGGAAAAGCGCCGCGGCGCCGGCCAGGGCGCCAATTCGCTCTTGCCGGGGCTGTCTCGTCTCGACGAGGCGCTCCGGGAATCGCTCGGCGACGCCGACGCGCTGCTGATCGTTCCCCCGTTCGCCGGCTTGCGCCATCCCTCGCTTGCCGTACATCTGCTTCAGGCCTGCTGCCGGCAGGCCGGGTTCCGAGTCGACGTTCTCTACGCCAATTTCCTGCTGGCCGCGCTGCTTGGCGAGTCGACCTACACCCGCATCTGCCAGGCGCCCATGGGATCGTTCGCCGCTGAACGATTTTTTGCGCGGGCGGCGTTCGGAGGACGGCCACTGGGCCGGCGAGCGAGGCGCATGTTGGACCCGCCTTGGGAAATTCCCTCGGAAGAGGTGTTCGACCTGGAGCCCGACTCAGCGGCGGACGACTCACTCACGGTGACGGAACTGCTGCGGCTCGAGGGGCAAGCCGGGGAATTTGCGCAAGCCGTGGCCCGGGCGATTGCGAGGCGAAGCTACGCGGTGGTCGGCTGCACGACGATCTTCGAGCAGACGGCGGCGAGCGTGGCGATTCTGAACCGCGTGAAGCGCCTGAATCCGGGGATCACTACTGTGCTCGGCGGCGCGAATTGCGAGGGGGAAATGTCGCGCGGTCTCGCCGCCTTGGATACGCGCGTCGATTATTTCTTCTCCGGGGAAAGCGAAGCTACGTTCCCGGCTTTTCTCAGGTCCGCGCGCGATGGCTCGCTGCCGGAGGGACCGATCGTCGAGGGACGGATGTGCCGCGATCTCGACAGTCTTCCGACCCCGGTCTACTCCGAGTTCTTCGAACAACGCCGGCGCTTCCTGCCGGCCCGCTCCACGCCGGAAGCCGAAACGGAGATTCTCTATGAAACCAGCCGCGGCTGCTGGTGGGGAGAAAAGCATCAATGCACTTTCTGCGGCTTGAATGGCGAGGGCATGGCCTTCCGCAAGAAATCTCCCGAGCGGGTGGTGG
>JAGWOX010000064.1 GCA_028877145.1 Acidobacteriota bacterium
GCTCGCTCCATCAGTTCAAGCAGGAGGACTACTCCCACCTGCTGGACTTGCTGAATCCCGGCGCGCACGAATCGCTCGCCCGCTTCCATCGCGACGACGCGCTGCGGGTCCTCTGGCGGCTGTGCCAGAATCAGCCGCGCCTGATCTGGCTGGGGCTGCGCGGACTGCTGACGAACGGGGGTTTCCCCCCGGACGGCCGGAACGGGAACGGCGCCTGAGGCACACACGTTCCCGCAAAAAGCACACTGCCTTCTCTGAGAGCTTTCCGGACGCCGCCTTTCTGCGCCACAATGAAGGGGATCTTTCAAATTCATAGGAACGGAGAAAATTCCCTTGCGACTCTCGGTGATCGGATGTGGTTATGTGGGCCTGGTGACGGGAAGCTGTCTGGCCGAGCTCGGCCATTCAGTTGTCTGCTTCGATAACGACGCAGCCAAGGCGCAGATGCTGCGCGAGGGGCACATGCCCATCTACGAGCCGCATCTCGAGGAACTTTTCCTGCGCAACCGCCAGGAAGGCCGGCTGAGCCTGGCAACCGAAGCCGGTGAAGCCGTGCGCAACGCCGATGCCATCTTCATCTGCGTCGGCACACCCCCTCTCGAAAACGGCGACGCCGACCTGAGCGCGATCGACCGCGTGGCGCGCCTAATTGCCACCGAATCCCGCTCGCCAAAGCTCGTCGTCGAGAAGAGCACCGTCCCCGTTCGCACCGGCCAGGAACTGAAACGCGCTCTCGCCGTCTACGGCCGCAATTCAGGAGCCAGGTTCCGCGTGGCCTCGAATCCGGAATTTCTACGCGAAGGCACTGGCGTCGAGGACTTCCTGCATCCCGATCGCATCGTGGTCGGTGTCGAGGACGCCGAAACCGAACGCCAATTGCGCGAAATTTACCAGCCGGTCCTCGACGGCAAGTTCAATTGCCCAGTGCATCCCGCCGGCTGCCAGGTGACCACTGAACCCTCCTTCGTCGTCACCACGATCGCCAGCTCGGAACTGATCAAGCACGCTTCGAATTCCTTCCTCGCCCTCAAAATCTCCTACGCCAATGCTCTCGCCGCTCTCTGCGAGCGCCTCGGCGCCAATGTCGAAGAAGTCACTCGCGCCATGGGACTCGATCCCCGCATCGGCCCACACTTCCTGCGTGCCGGCCTCGGCTTCGGCGGCTTCTGCTTCCCCAAGGACATTCAGGCCTTCATTCGCCTCGCCGAACGCGTCGGCGTCGATTTCCGCCTGCTCAAGGAAGCCGAAGCGATCAACAATCGTCAGATCGATCTCTTCGTCGAGAAGGTCCGCCACGCCTTGTGGGTGATCCGCGACAAGCGCGTCGCGCTCTTCGGCCTGGCCTTCAAACCTTATACCGACGACGTCCGCTTCTCCCCGGCGATCAAACTGGCCCAGCGCCTCGTGGCCGAAGGAGCGCATGTGCACGCCTACGATCCCAAAGCCATGGAAAAGGCCCGCGCGGTGTTGTCGGAAGTCGTTTACGAAGCCGATCCGTACGCTGCCGCCCGCCAAGCCGACGCCCTCATCGTGGCCACAGAATGGCCCGAATTCACCAACCTCGATTGGGAAAAAATCCGCGCCGAAATGGCCCGCCCCCTGCTCATGGACGGCCGGAATCTCTTCAACCCGAAGGAAATTCGCGCCCTCGGATTCGAATACGAATCCGTAGGCCGCCCCGACGGCGATTCCGTAGGCCTCGTCTCCTGACCGGTGGACATCCTGTCCCGACTCATCCCTTCGGGATATTGTCCGCGCTTTGCGCCACGACCGCCAACCAGGCATCACTCGCTCGATTGCGCAAATCCGACCTGCTAACATGATTTGCATGTCGGACGAAGTGGACTTCCTTAGCCTCATTTACGACCGCTTCAATGCCCGCGACCTGGAGACCGTGCTCGCAGCCATGCACGAGGATGTCATTTGGGCAAATGGCATGGAAGGCGGTCATGTCTACGGACGTGACCAAGTGCGCAGCTACTGGACACGTCAGTGGACCACGATCGATCCGCACGTCGAGCCGGTCGCGTTCTCCCGCGGCCCTCGAGGGGAAGTGGTTGTGGATGTCCATCAGGTCGTGCGTGACCTGAACGGGAATCTTCTAGTGGATAAGATAGTCGTTCACATGTTTCGAATCGAAAATGGCTTGATCACGCGCTTTGATATCCGCGGCGCATAATTCCCAACTCCGCGTGCAGGGGATCGCCTTCATCATCGCTTTATGAATTCGAGTGGGTCGTACCCCCCCTTTCCTCGGCATCTAACAAAAGAGAGTCGACGAATGTCTGGGTGGGCATGGAAAGGGGGCGTACATGTACACCTACGTTCTCAAGAATCGGAAAATTGAAAACATTCCCACTCGAAGAACAGAGAAAAAAGGAGGGCAAGGTTCACACAGGAGCAGGATTCACAGGATCGGGATCGGCGCACTGGTATTGGCATTCGGCCTGGGCTTTTCAAGCAACTCGATCGCCAGGGCGATGCCGAAGCCGGAAGTTGCCTCGCAGAGCAAACAGCAATTGCGCCCGAAACCGACCGAGGCAAGTATTGCCCGGAATGTCCAACGCAACCTCGTCGAGCTACCCTGGTATGGAATTTTCGACAATCTGGAATACAAAGTGGAAGGCTCGACCGTCGTCGTTTCCGGGCAGGTGCTTTTCCCGGTGACCAAAGAGTCGGTCACCAATGCCGTGAAAGGAATCCGTGGCGTCGAGCGCGTGGTCAACAACGTCCAGGAAGAATCCAATTCGCCTATGGACAATCAACTGCGCGCGGCGATCTACCATGCTCTGTTCAGCGACGGATCTCCGCTCTTCTATGGCTCGCTCGGCGTGAATCCGGGCATCCACATCATCGTCAGCAACGGGCGCGTTGCCCTGGATGGCGTGGTGAACAGCCAACTGGAGAAGCAATACGCCTATGCAAAAGCGCGGTCCGTGCCGGGCGCGATTTCCGTCACGAACAACCTGCGCATCGAAAACAGTTCGAAGTAAATCCGGCCAATTTTCAGCACCCCACGATCGGCGCCCGCCGGTCATGGGGTCTCGCGGAAAGCACCGGGCGACATCCGCTGATGGGCGGCGTGCCCCCGCCCGGGAGGCAATCAGGCTTTCTGCACCTGCACGACGCGCCGGAAAAATTCCACGGTGCGCGGCAGCCCTTCCTCGAGTGTGACCCGTGGCTCCCACCCAAGCAGTTGTCTGGCTTTCGTGATGTCCGGGCAGCGCCGCTTGGGATCGTCCACAGGCAGCGGCTCGAACCGGATGCCGGACTTCGATCCCGTGTATTTCAAGACCTGTTCGGCAAATTCCAGAATCGTCATCTCGCGCGGATTGCCGACGTTCACTGGCTCGTGATGGTCGCTCTCGAGCAGGCGGTAGATGCCGTCAATCAGGTCGGAAACGTAACAGAAGCTGCGGGTCTGCTTTCCGTCGCCATAGACGGTGAGGGGCTGGCCGGTGAGCGCCTGGTAGACGAAATTCGGCAGCACTCGCCCGTCGTTCAGCCGCATGCGCGGGCCGTAGGTATTGAAGATGCGCACAATTCGCGTATTCACGCCGCGGGTGCGGTGATAGGCCATCGTCAGCGCCTCGGAAAATCGCTTGGCCTCGTCGTAAACGCTGCGCGGCCCGATCGGATTCACGTGGCCCCAGTAGGTTTCCGGTTGCGGCGAAACTTCGGGATCGCCGTAACATTCCGATGTCGACGCCATCAGGAACCGGGCCCCTTTCGCCTGCGCCAGCTCCAGCATGTTGCGCGTGCCGAGCGAGCCCACTTCGAGAGTCTCGATCGGAAACTGGTGATAATCCACGGGGCTCGCCGGGCTCGCCAGATGAAGCACCGCATCCACCGCTCCGTCAACGGCGATCGACTTGGTCACATCGTGTCGAATGAACTCGAATCGCGGGTTCCCGGCAAGATGGGCGACGTTTTCCGCGTTGCCTGTCAGCAGATTGTCGAGGGCCAGAACGTCCCAACCCTTCTCGATCAGCAGATCCGAAAGGTGAGAGCCAAGAAATCCCGCTCCACCAGTAACGACAGCGCGCATTCTGACCGCCTTGTTCTCCCTGAAAGTTCCTTCTCTGATTCGAAAGCGCGAACCAGGGCCTTTCGCCATCTCATTGTAGAGTCTGCGAGCAGCCTCCCCAACGGGAATTTCGTCATAGTTGAACGCGAATACATACAGAGCCGAAGAAATGCGCATGGCAAACAGCCCTTGACGTATGCGCGGTGGCACGGTCTCCGGGTCAGGCAGAAACTAAAAAAGGCTTTTGGGAAGGGGCGAGCCGTTGTAGGATGCGGCGCAGTTCGCGAAGTTATCCCATGCGATTCCGGTACTTCATTTCGTTGGCCTCCATGGCGCTGGTCGCAGCAGCAGCCGCGCCGAGCCTCACAGCGAAACGGCAGGCGCGTCCTGAGACGGCGAAACCGGCTCCGAAGGCCGCTGAACCATCCCAAGCACCCAGCCCGCCACCTGCGCAGAGTATAAGTGGTCCCCTCACGCGCCCTTTTTCTGTGCGCGTAGTCGCCTATGAAATCAATGCGAAGCTCGATCCCAAGAAGAAAACCATCGACGCCACCGAAACCCTCCGCTACCACAACCTCACCGGCCAGCCGCTGGACACGTTCCCCTTTCACCTCTACCTGAACGCCTTTCAGCCACAGTCCACTTTCATGACCGAAGTCCACCAGATGGGCACCCGCGGCACCGACTCCGGCTCCGGCTGGAATCCGGCACATTACGGGGCGATAACGGTCAAGAGTTTCGCCATCGAGGGGATGGGCGATATCACCAGCCAGATACAGTTCATTCATCCCGACGACCAGAACGTGAACGACCGGACCGTCTTTCAGGTGAAACTTCCGAAGCCGGTCGCTCCAAACGATTGGGTCACGTTCCAGATCGCTTTCCACGATCAATTACCCGAGGTGATGGAGCGCACTGGCTACAAGCGCGATTTCTTCATGGTGGGACAGTGGTTCCCGAAAGTGGGTGTTTGGTGGCACGGCGCGTGGAATTGTCATCAATTCCACGCCAACACCGAATTTTTCGCCGATTTCGGTACCTACGACGTGCATATCACCGTCCCAGTTAACTACATCACGGGCGCCGTCGGCGACAAGGTCTCTACCACGCGAAATCCCGACGGAACCAAAACCGTCACCTACCAGGCCGCCGACATCCATGACTTCTCCTGGACCGCGAGCCCCCGATTCCACGACGTCGAAGATTCCTGGACGGGCAGCGCCGGCCTCGTGCATATCCACCTGCTGATGTCGCCGGGCCACGAAAGCACCACCAATCGCTATCTCCACGCCCTCAAAGGTGCGCTCTCCTATTTCGATAAAACCTACGGCCCCTATCCCTACGACACGATCACCGTCGTCGACCCGCCCAACGGCGCGCTCGACGCCGGCGGCATGGAATATCCCACGCTGATCACCGCCGGCACCTCGTGGTGGATGCCCAAGGGGGTTCTCGAGCCCGAGGTGGTTGTCGTGCATGAATTCGGCCACCAATATTGGTACGGCATGGTGGCGACCAACGAATTCGAGGACGCCTGGCTCGACGAGGGCATAAACACTTACTCAGAAGTGAAAGTGATGGACGCGCTCTACGGCCCCGGCCGTTCCGCCCTGAATATTCACGGCCTGACGGCTAGCGACGGCGAGGAGCAGCGCCTTTCCTACCTCAGCCTGCCCGACACCGATCCCCTCACTCGTTTCGCCTGGCAATACATGAATTCCCAGGCCTATGGTGCCGTCACCTACGGCAAGACGGCGACTATGCTCCTCACGCTCGAAGGTGTGATCGGAGAGCAGACGATGCAGCGCGCCATGCGCACTTACTTCCTTCGCTACCGCTTTTCTCACCCGACCGGCGCCGATTTCCTGAATACGCTCAACGAAGTTGCCGGTCAGAATCTCAGTTGGTATTTCGATCAGGCCGTCAGCGGCACGAACATTCTCGACTACGAAGTGCTCAGCATTCGCTCAAGCGGTGTGAAGTGGTGGGAACCGCGGGGGAAAGGCGGAACGCTCTACGATGACACGGTGCTCATCCATCGCAAGGGCGACTTCGTCTTCCCCATTCAGGTCCGCGTCCGCTTCGACGACGGGAAAATCGTTAACGCGCAATGGGACGGCCGCGACCGCTGGATCCGCTTCTCCTATGTCCGGCCAGACCAGGTCATTTCGGCGGAAATCGATCCCGAGCACAAGATTTGGCTGGACCGCAATTTCTTCAATAACAGCCGCACCACGGACTTCCAGGGCCTCGCCGTCGGCAAGCTGGCCGTCTACTACCAGATTCTCGACCAGTGGGCGGCGCAACTCGTGGCGTGGCTGAGCTGAGGACAGGAGAAACCAGAGCGCGATGGCGATGAGAACGCGAGCGGCGAGCGCGGGCTTCGGGCTGCTGTTGCGGCGGCAGTATCTGCTCTGGTGGATCTTCGCGGTGAATTTCGTGCTGGCCGCCTTGGCCACGCTGCCCACGGCGTTGAGCATGGCCGGCGTCATGGGTCACAGCCTGTACTCGAACCGCCTCGTCACTGGATTCGACGTCGGCGTCCTTATCGAACTCCTCATGCGCCCGCAGGTCAACGGGGGAACCACCCTCGCTCTATTTCCGCTGGTTTTCCTCGTCTTCATGTTGCTCGTCGAAGGCGGCATCCTGGTCTCCTACCGCCAGGATCGCCGGCTGGGTACCGGCGAATTCTTCGGCGCGGGAGGAAAATTCTTCTGGCGATTCGTTCGGCTGATGGTGTGCATGTTGGCTGTTCTCGTGCCCTTATTTTTCGCTTGGGGCGCCCTGTCCAATTGGTCGGACCGGTTGTCGTCGAATTCCCCGAACCCGTACGCTGGATTTCAGTTGGAACTCTCCGGTGGAGTCATCTTCCTGCTCGTTTTCCTTGCCTTGCGGCTCTGGTTCGACATGGCGCAGGTGCGCCTGGTGGCCACGGAGGAGCGCTCAGTCCTGCGCGCGCTTCGCTGGGCTCTCGGCACTACTCTGCGTTCTTTCGGTTCGCTCTACTGGCTATTCCTCCGGATCAGCCTGACGTCTTGGATCGTGCTGGTGGTGGTTGTCTGGATCTGGATGAATTTCGTGCCGCACGAGCACATGGGCCTCTCCTTCCTGTTGGGCCAATTTGTTCTGCTCTTTTGGCTGGCCGCACGGCTCTGGCAGCGCGCCGGCGAAACCGTCTGGTACGAGCGCCGCATCGAAACGGTTCTTCCCAACTGACGGCGCCGAATAGGTCCCGGCCAAGTCCCCGCCACCGCTTCAACTGTTTCTTCTCCGCTCGGCTCAACTCCCTTCTCCTCGGTCGCATCAAACCTGATGAGCTTTGGGAAATCGGTCATACGTTTGTTTCCCGGTTCCCTGCGGGGCAGGACTTGCGCCTGGCTATGTCCGGATGACAGAATAGTCCGATGATCACCAGCATCCACACTCTGATTTATTCCGACGATGCCCCCGCAACGCGCGCATTCCTTCGCGACGTTCTTGGGTGGCCCTACGTCGAGGATGTGCGGGGCGGAGGCGCTGGTTGGCTTATCTTCAAGACCGGGCACAGTGAGATGGGTGTGCACCCCACCCACATGGTCTACGATGGCAAGACGTACGAATCGCCGCGCCACCACCTGATCTCCCTGATGTGCGACGACATCTCACACACGGTGGCTGAACTGAAAGGCAAGGGAGCGGAGTTCCGCGGCGAAGTTCAGGATCATGGGTATGGACTCGTGGTCATGATGGCCGTACCTGGCGCGGACGACATCATGCTTTACGAGCCCAAGCATCGGCTGGCGTATAGCCTTTGATCGATTGAAAGGGCAACTAACTCGCTCCCACTTTCACCCTTCGCAAGGCTTCGTTCAAATGAGGACACTACCAGGGTTTGCGCCTCGTTGAGTCTGGGGGTCGTTTATGGTACGCTCCTCGGTTAGCCGGGTGCTTCTTACCGGCGGCTTCTTTGGCTCGATTGCCCGCCAGCCATCGCGCGGCGGATTGTCTCAAAGCGGAAATTCGCTGCCAGCGCCCGGAGAATAAGTGTTTGTGCGGAATTGTCGGATTTACCCACAGGAATCACTTCTTCGCTCCCGAGCGCATTGACAGCGCGATAGATTCCCTCATTCATCGTGGGCCTGACCAGCAAGGCGTGTATCGCTCGGAATTTGTCTCCCTGGGCTCGACCCGCCTGAAAATCATCGACCTCGAATCCGGCCGGCAGCCGATGATCTCCGAGGACGGTGACACAGTCCTGGTGTTCAACGGGGAGATCTACAATCACGCCGAGTTGCGCCGGGAACTCGAAGCTCTGGGCCACCGCTTTGTTACTCGGAGCGACACTGAAACGGTGTTGCGCGGATTCCTCGAGTGGGACACCGGCAGCTTCGAACGCCTGCGGGGAATGTTTGCCATCGCGCTCTGGACCGAGTCGCGCAAGCGCCTGGTTCTCGCGCGAGACCGGATGGGTATCAAGCCCCTCTACATTTGCCGGCTCCAGGGCGATATCCTGTTCGGCTCCGAACTGAAGACAATTCTCCTTCATCCGGAAGTGGAGCGCCGGATCAGCTTCCCCGGCCTGAATTGCTACCTCTCGCTCAACTATGTCCCCAGCCCGTGGACGCTCGTTGAGGGAATCGAGAAGCTTCCGCCCGGCCATTTCCTCGAATGGATCGATGGCGAGGTCCGCACGGGTTGCTATTGGCGGCTGAAGTTCGAGGAGCAGCAGGAATGGACTCTGGCGTCCGCCAAGGAGCGCCTGGATTTCCTGCTGCGGGAATCGATCCGCGAGCACATGATCTCCGACGTCCCGCTGGGAATCTGGCTGAGTGGAGGACTCGATTCTTCCACCATTCTGCATTACGCCGCGGCCCAGGCACCCAACCGCCTGAAGACATTCTCGATCTCCTTTCAAGGACGAAGCTTCGACGAAAAGGATTACGCGCGCACGGTGGCCGATACCTATGGCACCGAGCACCACGAACTGGACTTGAATCCGGAGGAGGATCTCGCTGGCGCGATCGAGCAATTTGCCTACTACTCCGACGAGCCCAGCGCCGATTCCGGCTCGCTGCCCGTTTGGTTCCTCTCGCGCATGAGCCGCGAGCACGTGACCGTGGCTCTGAGCGGAGAAGGCGCCGACGAGCTGTTCGCGGGCTACCTCACCTATCAGGCCGACCGCCTCTCGAATGCGACCCGGCGAATTCCGGCCGGCGCGCTCAAGTTCGCCCTTGGCGTACTGCGTCGCTGGCCGGTTTCCAACGAAAAGATCGGCCTGGAATACAAGGCGAAGCGCTTCCTGGAAGGCTCCCTGCTTCCCGCCGACGAAGCGCACGTCTATTGGAACGGAACTTTTTCCGAAGAGCAGAAGAAAACGCTCCTCTGGGACGCCGACCACCGGCACTTGCGGGACGTCCTGCGCCAGTTGCCCCGGCCGTCCGCATCGCTCGGCGCGGTGAATCGTTTCCTCCTGCTCGATCAAAACTGCTACCTGCCGGACGATATTCTCTGCAAAAGCGATCGAATGAGCATGGCGCATTCGCTCGAAGTGCGCCCGCCTTTCCTCGATCATCGGTTGGTGGAATTCGCGGCCTCGCTCCCCGAAGGGTTCAAGCTCCGCGGGTTGAAGAAGAAGTATCTGCTGAACGAGCTGATGAAAGACAAACTTCCCGCGGCGGTCCTCAAGCGGAAAAAGGTCGGCCTGGATATACCCACGCACGATTGGCTGCGCGGGCCGTTGCGTTCGCTGTTGTTGGACGCGCTTGCGCCGGAAGCAGTTGAGCAAAGCGGGCTGTTTCGGCCCGACGTCGTGCAGTCCCTCGTTCGCTCGCACCTGGAGAGGCGATCGAACCTCGGGTTTCACCTGTGGGGACTGATGATCCTATTCATGTGGGTGAGGAGATGGCAGATTCAGCCAGTACCGTACGCGCAGGCGTTGCGGGAACCGCTCGAAAGAGTATTGCCCTACAGCTGATCGTCGTACTGTTCGCCTCGGTGATCTATGTAAGCTGCGTCGTTGCCGGTCCTTCGCTGATGGACGATGTGGACGCCGTGCAGGCGCAAATCGCGCACAACATGCTGCAGTCGGGAGACTGGGTCACGGCGCGCCTTGACGGAATCGCCTACCTCGAAAAGTCTCCGTTCGTCTACTGGGCCATGGCCGCCTCCTTCGCCGTGTTCGGCGTGCACGACTGGGCGGCTCGAATTCCGATTGTGCTGGCGATCATCCTGCTCTGCTGGCTCACCACATGCTTTGGGATGTGGGCATTTGGCCGGCGCGCCGGTTTTTATGCCGGCTTATGTCTGGCCACGTGCGTCGGATTGTTTCTCTTCACCCGGATTCTGATTCCCGATGTGATGCTGGTGGGAACGATCGCGCTCTCGATGTGGGCGTTTCTGCGTCTGCTTGAGGAAGAAGAGCCTCATCCGCGCCTCTGGGCCTATATCGGATGGGCCAGCATGGCCATCGGTCTGCTGTTGAAGAGCCTGATCGCCCTTGTCTTTCCCATCGGGGCGGCGCTCGTCTATCTGCTCGTCACGCGTCAGCTGTTTCTTCGCCGCACCTGGCAGCGTCTGCACGTCTACACCGGCTTGCTGTTGCTTCTGGCGATTGCGGCGCCGTGGCACGTGCTCGCAACCATCCGCAACCCTCCCTATTTCGCCTGGACGATGAAGAGTGGCCCGGGCGAATATCACGGGTTTCTCTGGTTCTATTTCATCAACGAGCAGCTGCTGCGCTTCCTCAATATGCGGTATCCGCGCGATTACAACACGGTGCCGCGCCTCTGGTTCTGGCTCTTCAATCTGGTCTGGCTGTTTCCCTGGAGCGTCTATGTGCCGGGAGCTGTTGGGCTCTCTTACAAACCCGACGATCGCGCCGGCCGCGCGCGCCTGCTCGCCCTCTGCTGGATCGGCTTCCTGATGGTGTTCTTCACGTTTTCGACCACGCAGGAATACTATTCGATGCCGATTTATCCGGCGCTCGCGCTTCTGATCGGCTCCGCCATGGCCGCCGAAGGCAGATGGGTGCGCTATGGCAACAAAGTACTCGCTGTGATCACCGCTCTGGCGGCCACTGTCGTTGGCGTGCTCCTCTACATGGTGCGTGGCGTTCCCACGCCAGGCGATATCTCCTCGGCCCTCAGCTACAATCCCTCCGTCTACACCCTCTCGCTCGGCCACATGGAAGACCTGACAATCCGTTCCTTCGCCTACCTCCGCCAACCGTTGCTGCTGGCGGGTATTGCGTTCCTGGTGGGAGCGATCGGCGCATGGCGTTACGCCGGCAAGCATACGATGCGGGGGTTCGTTCTGATTGCGGTAATGATGGTGCTCTTTCTCGAAGCCGCGCGCATGGCGATGATCGTATTCAACCCCTACATGTCCTCGCAGCCGCTCTCGAAAGCCCTCCAGCACGCCCCGCCCGGAAAACTTGTCGTGGATGATGCATACTATGCCTTCTCTTCGGTATTCTTCTATACGAACCGGCAGGCGCTGTTGCTGAATGGCCGTAAGAACAATCTGGAATACGGTTCCTTCGCGCCAGACGCGCCCAAGGTTTTCATCGATAACCAGCAATTCCGGAAGCTGTGGCTGGGCAACGACCGCTGCTATGTGCTGGCCTACGATCGCCAGATCCCGAAATTCGACCAGCTGGTTGGCCGAGATCATCTGTTCACCATTGCCAACCAAGGCGGAAAATTCCTCATGACGAACAAGCCGCTGGACCCGAAAGTCTCCTCGAATTTCGATCCTTGGGCGAGAGTCGCCACTGAGCCGATGCCGGCCTGCGGAGGGTAACTAGTTTGGGCGCCGTGGAAGAGACAAGAAGCCGGTCCGGCGTGCTCGCTGCCGAAGGCACCCCGATGGCGCCCCCCTGGCGCCGCATTCTAATGGCGATGGCGCGGTTGGGCATCGGCATTGGCCTTCTCGCCTATCTCATCGAATCCCACGTGATCAATCTCCACGCCCTGGGACGGCTTCTCACCTTCTGGCCATATGCCGCTGCCGCCGGAATTCTCCTGCTTTGCGACCTGGGGTTGATGGCCCTGCGCCTTTCCTTGCTTTTCCGGCCGCACAACCTCAAGCTCTCGCTTGGATCGGCTTTCCGGCTCACGCTCGTGGGGCAGTTTTTCAGCGCGTTTCTGCCCGGCGGAGCCGGAGGCGACGTGGTGAAGTTGTACTACGCCACGCGGGAAAATCGCGGCCGTCGCACAGAAATCGTCGCCATAGTCCTGTTCGACCGCGCCATCGGAATGCTGTCCTTGCTGCTTCTTTCGCTGCTGATCGCCGAATTCTTTCTTCCCCTGATCCGTTCGAGCCCGATTCTGAGCGGTCTGCTGATCGCCACGGCAGCACTCGCCGTCGCGCTCCTCGCCGGCGGAATGATCGCCATTTCCGGCTACCCGGCCAGGCATCCTCTCGTCCTGCGTGCGCTCGATCTCCTGCCCGGTGGAAGTCATATTCGGCGCATGATGGAGGCCCTGCGTTCCTATCGCCACAATCTGGGAACGCTCGCCGCAGCGGTGGGACTCGGCTTGGCGGGAAATTTGACGACGGTCGCCTCGACAATGCTCATCGGCCTCGCGATGAGCCCGGCGGGCTTGGCTTGGCGGATGAGTTTCCTGATCCCCCTCGGCGATGTGGCAAATTCCGTACCCTTGACGCCGGGAGGGCTGGGCGTGGGCGAAGCGGCTTTTGGAGCGCTCTTCTCTTTGGGAGGACTCGCGCGAGGCGCCGACATCCTTCTCGGCTGGCGCTTGGTGACGGTGCTCGTCAGCCTGCTGGGCCTCTTCTTCTACCTGCAAGGCTTGCGCCGCGTCGTCTCCGACGCCGAACCCACCTCGCACTAGATGGCCTATGTGATAGGGTCTACGTCCAGCGTAGTAGAATCCCAGCGGTAGTGAACCCCGCGCCCACCGCCATCAGCAGCACCAGATCCCCTCGGCGCAACCGCCCTTGTTCGATGGCATCGCGCAGCCCAAGAGGAATCGTGCCCGCCGTTGTATTGCCGTAGCGGTCGATATTGATGAGCAGCTTGGAATCGGGGATGCCCAGCCGCTCCTGCATCGCTCGAATGATTCGCAGGTTGGCCTGGTGAGGAACGACCAGCGCCAGATCGTCGCTGGTGAAGCCGTTTCGTTCCACAAGCATCGTCGATACATCGCACATGCGCCGCACGGCGTATTTGAACACCTGCGGCCCGTCCTGGTGTACGTAGTGCATCCGCTTGTCGATGGTTTCGTGCGATGGCGGATGGAGCGAACCTCCGCCCGGCATGTACAGGTTGCAGCCACCCGCGCCGTCGACGTCGTGGTGAAAATCGATGATCCCTTCGTTCTCGGATTCGGCCGGCTCGATCAGTACTGCGCCCGCGCCGTCGCCGAACAGGACACAAGTGGCGCGGTCCGTGAAATCGATGATCGATGTCATCACGTCGCTGCCGATGACCAGCGCCTTCTTGTGCGTCCCCGCGCCCACGAATTGCGCTCCCACCGTTAGCGCGTAAAGGAATCCCGAGCAAGCCGCTGAAAGATCGAATCCCCACGCGTTTTTCGCGCCCAGCTTGTCCTGTATCAGGCAGGCCGTCGCCGGGAACATCATATCCGGCGTCACCGTCGCGACGACGATCAGGTCGATCTCCTCCGGCGACAAGCCCCTCTGCTGGAGCACTTGGCGCGCCGCTTCACTGCCCAGATGTGAAGCCGCCATGCCGGGATCGACGATATGTCGCTCGCGTATGCCTGTGCGCGAGCGAATCCACTCGTCACTCGTCTCGACCATCTTCTCCAATTCGGCGTTCGTTAACAGGCGCGGCGGTACGTACCCCGCCACTCCGGTGATCTTCGCCGCAATCCGTCTACTCATTCGCAAGCTCCAGGAATGCACAAAGGAAGACGCATTCTAAGCAATTGCCCGGCAAAGTGACAAGCGTGCCCGCGTCGAAACTGATGGATAGCGTCGCGCGTGGTGGCGTCTACCGCACGATTTCGTAGCGATAGGTGATCTTCGCCACCTGGCCCAGCATAGCCGCCACCGAGCAATATTTCGTCTGACTCAATTCCAGAGCGTCCTTCACCGCTTTTTCGTTGAGCTCGCCTTCCAAGCGATAGACCATCTCGATTTTCGTCCACACCGTGGGCGGCGAAGGGGCGCGCTCGCCCGAGATGGTGACCTCGAGCGCCGTGAGTTTCTGCCTTTTCTTTTCGAGGATCATCACGACGTCGGTCGCCGTGCAGGAACCCAGCGCCGCAAGCAGCATTTCCATCGGGCCGGGAGCGGCATTGCGCTGGCGGTCGGAATCGAAGGGAACGGCGTGGCCTGAAGGCGTCGTGGCGAGAAACAGATCTTTGTCGATCCAGCGGACTTTGGCGGTTTGCATCAGCGGCCTCCGCCGGAATTGTAGCGAAGGCGCGCAGAGGGCGCGAGCCGCGCGCGACGATTAAGGATTGCGCGATGGTGAGGAAGATTCGACTGTGCGCCGCCGAATCGCCTGTTGGAACACTTGCACGAGTTCCGGATCGAACTGCGTACCGGCAGCCCGCTGCAGTTCGGCAAGCACTTGCTCGCTCGACCTCGGCAACTCGAGCATTCCCGAAACCAGCGCGTCGTACGTCTCTGCGATCGAGATCAGTCGCGCGCCCTGGGGGATACGCTGCCCGGCCAGCTTATCCGGATACCCGGAACCATCGAAATGCTCGTGATGATGGCGTACCATCTGCTGCACGCGGCTCATCCCCGGCAGCACGCTCAGAAGCTTCCAGCCCATCACCGAGTGCTGCCGCATGGCGTCGCGCTCGGTGGGCTGCAGCGGTCCGCTCTTGCGCAACAGATTTTCCGCCACGCCGATTTTGCCGATATCGTGCAGCAGCCCCGCCAGGCGCATCTCGTCGATTTCTGTTGCTTCCAGGCCCAGCGCCTCGCCGGCCATCACCACGTACTCGGAAACGCGCCGCGCGTGGTCGTGCGTCGAGAATTTCTTCTGATCGACCACGCGCACCACGGTCATCAACCCGTCGAGAAGAGCTGTCGGCAACTCGCCGGGCATCAGGCTGCGCCCCTGATTGGAAAGCGCCGTGGCCATCTCCTCGAGCCAGTTCAGCACCAGATCGAACGCCTCCGGCCCGGTCACGAAATCGTGGCGCAGCTCGAAGCGCGGCAGATCGTCCGAGGCCGGCCGTGCCGCTTCCGCCGGCTCCAGCACGAAGCGCTGCGCGCTCGAGACTGCGTTGCCGCCGCGGCGCTTCGAGAGATACATGGCGGCGTCGGCGCGCTCGAGCAGCTCCTCCGGCGTCGAGCCGTGCACCGGAAACGCCGCAATGCCGAAGCTGGCCGTGATGCCCCGCTGGCGCAGCAGCGGATCCGAGGCCAGCAGCCCGCGTAACTTGTTCGCAAGCTGGCGCGCCTGTTCCACGGCGGTCTCGACCATCAGAATTACGAATTCGTCGCCGCCGTACCGCGCCACAACGTCCGACCGCCGGCAGTGCTCCTCGAGCAGCCGGCCCACGCGCCGCAGCACCACGTCGCCTTCCAGGTGCCCGTAATGGTCGTTGACGAATTTGAAGCGGTCCAGATCCAGCAGCAGCAGCGCAAACGGCCGGTTCATCCGCGTGGCGCGTCGCCATTCCGACGACACCGCTTCCATCAGGAACCGGTGCGTCTTCACGCCCGTGAGGCCGTCGGTGATGGCCTGCTCCTGCGCCTTCTGCAAAGTCCGGGCGTTGTGCAACGCCCCGGAGATCAGATCGGCCAGCGTCCGCAGCAGCAGATGCTCTTCCTCCGTGAATTCGTGCTCCTCGGTCGATTCGACGTAGAGCACGCCAAGCAATTCGTCGCCGTAGACGAGCGGCAGCGCCAGGCCGCACACCGATCCCTCGAGCAGGAACGGCGAACCGTCCGGGGCCGATCCGCTTGACGCCTCGCCGGTCCGTGCGACATCTCCGATCAACCCTTCGCCGAACGGAATACGTCGCCCGAGCGCTTCCCGCCGCTGCCCGGCCTCGGCCCGGACCACGATTTCGTGCGCGTCGTAATCGGCCAGGCCGATGCCGATGTGCTCGTAGCTCAGCCCCAGCTCCAGCTCCTCGGCGATGCGCGCGAGCATCTGTTCGACGTTGAGCGTGGCGATGGCGTGGCGGGAGACGTTGTTGAGGAGCGTCAGGTGGCGCGATTTCTCCTGCTCCTGGCCGAACAGCCGTGCGTTCTCCATCGCGATGCCCGCCGAACTGGCGAGCGCCATCATCAGCTCCAGATGGGTTTCGTCGTATGCTTTCTCTTCGCTGCTGAAGACCGCCATCACACCCACCGCCCGGTCGTAGAGCACCACCGGCACGCCGCAAAAGCAGGCGACGCCTTCCATCGCCTGAATGTTCAGCCGGTGCATCTCATCCCGGAAATCCTCGCGCACGAGCAGCGGTTTTCGCGTCCGCAACACGTATTCGATCAGCCCGTTTTCGAGCGGCCGCGAGCGTCGGGAGAGCCTTTGCCCTCCGATCACTTCCAGATCGAGCAGAACCTGTTGTCGCTCGGAGGAGAAACGTGCGATAAAAAAATTCTCAGCGTCGAACAAGCGCTGCATCTCCGCGTAGATCCGGTCGCAGAGATTGTCCAGGTCGAGCGTGGAACTGAGCGCGCGCCCGATCTCGTTCAACGCGTTCATTTCCTCGGTGCGCCGCGTGGTCTGCTGGATCAGATAGCTGTTCTCGA
>JAGWOX010000331.1 GCA_028877145.1 Acidobacteriota bacterium
TCCCTGATCGGTGCATTTGGCAAACACCAAGCACCGCTTTCGGTGCCACAGCCTTCAGGCTGTGCGGCTGTCTCAGTTTTATATACTCTCTCGAACGCCGTCAGTATCTGTCCCGAGAAGAAGGCGAACGAATGAAGCCACACTTGCACGGCGAACAACCAAACGCCGCGAGGGGTGAGGCATCTTGAAGTAGAACTTTACCAGCCCTACTTGAACTGCTTCTCCAAAACAAACCCGCATGGGTTGAAGTCTCCGTGTGGCAGGCGAAGATGACGCGGATATGCTGAAGTCCTCGCCACCGGAACAAGCGTGAGTGCAGGCCTTTCCTTTTGGTGCTCATGTCTCTCATGAAAAACGTAAGGGCGACCCGACGGTCGCCCCTACACAACAGATGATCGACTAAATGAAGCGCTTCCGGCGTCACGTCAAGACATAAAGTGACGCCTGAAGGTTACTGCGATTCTCGCGTCACTTTGCTCTTGCCTCGGCCTTTGCCTTTCTTCTTCGCTTCCTCCAGCACGGCGTGCGCAGCGGCGAGCCGGGCTATCGGTACGCGGAACGGCGAGGCGCTGACGTAGTTCATTCCCACTGCGTGGCAGAATTTCACGCTGGCCGGGTCGCCGCCGTGCTCGCCGCAGATGCCCACTTTCAGGTTCTTGCGAGTAGAACGGCCGCGCTCGATCGCCCAACGAATCAGCAACCCGACGCCATCCACGTCGAGCGACTGGAATGGATCCTCCTTGAAGACGGCAGCCTTTTTTTCGTCCACGTAGTCCGGCAGGAAGCGGCCCGCATCGTCGCGGGAAAGGCCCATCACGGTCTGCGTGAGGTCGTTCGTGCCGAAGGAGAAGAATTCGGCGACCTGGGCAATCTGATCGGCGAGCAGCGCGGCGCGCGGCAATTCGATCATCGTGCCGACGGTGTAGTTCAACTTCACTCCGGCTTCCTTGAGCACCTCGCCGGCGACGCGGCGCGTGGCATCGGTGAGGATCGAGAGTTCCTTGCGGTCCATCGTGAGCGGGATCATGATCTCAGGTAGCACCTGCACGCGGCGTTTCTTGCAATTGACCGCGGCTTCGATGATTGCCCGCACCTGCATCTCCAGAATTTCCGGATAGGTGATCGCCAGCCGGCAGCCGCGATGGCCGAGCATCGGATTCGCCTCGCGCAACTGCTCGACGCGCTTGGCCACATACTCCGGAGTCACTCCGATCGTCTCCGCCAGTTCCCGCTGCCGCTCGGGTTCGTGCGGCACGAACTCGTGCAACGGCGGATCCACCAGGCGAATGGTTACCGGCAAACCATTCATCGCCTCGAAGATGCCGATGAAATCCCGGCGCTGGAACGGAAGCAGCTTGGCCAGCGCCTTGCGCCGCGCTTCCGACGTATCGGCAAGGATCATCTCCTGAATCGCGAATTGGCGATCGGCGCTGCGCGCGGGCTGCTCGAAATCCTTGAAGAACATATGCTCGGTCCGGCAGAGGCCGATGCCTTCGGCGCCCATCTCGCGCGCCTTGCGCGCGTCGTGCGGCGTATCGGCGTTCGTGCGGATGCCCAGCCGGCGGAAAGCGTCGGCCCAGCCCAGCAGCGTGGAGTACGCCTGGGGAAGCTTCGGCATCGCCACCGGAATCTGGCCTTCGAAGACCAGCCCTTCGTTCCCGTCGAGCGTGATCCAGTCGCCCTGCGCCACGCGGCGGCCGTTGACGCTCATGCTCTTGGCGCTGTAATCCACTTCGAGCGCCTCGCAACCGACGATGCAGCACTTGCCCCAGCCGCGCGCCACCACCGCCGCGTGGCTCGTCTTGCCGCCCGTCGCCGTCAGAATGCCCTGCGCGACGTACATTCCACCCACGTCCTCCGGACTCGTCTCGCGGCGAACCAGAATCACTTTCTCCCCGCGCGAGGCCCACTCCTCCGCCTCCTGCGCGGTGAAAACGGCCTTCCCTACCGCCGCGCCGGGCACGGCGTTGATGCCGCCGGCGAGTTTGGCTTTCTCAAGTTTTTCTTTAGAGAATTGCGGATCGATCACGGGGTAGAAAAGCCGCTCGATGTCCTGCGGCTTGATTCGCCGCACGGCATCCTGCTTTGTGATGAGCTTTTCGTTGGCGAGATCGACGGCGATGCGGAACGCGGCGGTCGGCGTGCGCTTGCCGGTGCGCGTCTGCAGGATGTAGAGCGTGCCCTGCTGCACTGTGAATTCGACGTCCTGCATGTCGCGATAATGGCGCTCGAGCAGTTTGCGCGCGTTCTCGAGCTGCTTGTACGGCTTGGGCATGCGCTTCGCCATTTCGGTAAGCGGGAGCGGATTGCGAATTCCCGCGACCACGTCTTCGCCCTGCGCATTCGGCAGGAAGTCGCCATAGAAGTGCGCCTCGCCGGTCGAAGGATCGCGGGTGAAGCAGACGCCCGTGCCCGAATCCTCGCCCCAGTTGCCAAACACCATCTGCACTACGCTCACCGCCGTTCCTAGAAGGCCGGTGATCTTCTCGACGCGACGATACGTCACCGCCTTGTCGGCCATCCAGGATTGGAAGACGGCGCGAATCGCGCCCCAGAGCTGCTCTTCCGGTTCCTGCGGGAAATCGCGTCCGGTGCGTTCGCGATAGAGTTGCTTAAACTGGCCGACCAATTCCTTCCAGCCCTCGGCAGGAATTTTCGTATCGTCAGCGGCATTGAAGCGTTTCCGGACTTCGCTGAGCCGCTCCTCGAAATCATGCTTCGGCAGGTTCTCCACAACGCTCGAATACATCTGGATGAAGCGACGATACGCGTCCCAGGCGAAGCGGGCATTGTCCGTGGCGGCAGCGAATCCTTCGACGGAAACATCGTTCAAGCCGAGGTTGAGCACCGTCTCCATCATGCCGGGCATCGAGAGAGCCGCGCCGGAACGCACGCTGACGAGCAGTGGGTCGCTGGAATCGCCGAACCGTTTGTCGGTCGCTTTCTCGAGGCGCTTCATCGCGTCTTTTACCTGCTTCGAAAGCTCGCCCGGCAGCGA
>JAGWOX010000065.1 GCA_028877145.1 Acidobacteriota bacterium
TGCGAGGCCACACGCTCGAATTCGGAGAGCGCCGCATCTTTGTCGATAGCCACATGCGGCCGCGCGCCAGGCGCCCGCATCAAGTAGGCCTTCAGTATGGGCGCTCGCTGGTCCACGGGAACCTCTTCGAGATGCACCCGCTCGTGGCGGCCGTGATGCAGCGTCACGTCGCCGGTGGCCGCTTTCACGTTTCGAACCCAGTTCGCCTCCGCTCCCAGCATGGACACAAGGTACCGCTCACCTTCGACGACCGCCATGACGAGCGGCAGCCTGATCGTTCGACCCGATCGTCGCCCGCGCCCTTCCAGAGTGGCCGCATAGTTTGGAGCAATCCCGAGCGAGTGGATCGCGGCCGAGAACCAGTTCGCTACTGTTGCCACCCAATTCGGGCGTCCACCACGATATAGCCATTTCGACAAACTCATGGGTAAGCAAGTTTAGTCGGCGTCCACGCGCATTTCGTGAGCCCATCTTCCGGGGTTGCTGCCCCTGATTTTATCCGGCCTTTCGTAAAGGCTAAAGCCAGGCCCCCGAGTCGATGTTTTTGAAGCTGACCCTAGGGTTTGTCGTTCCACCACGGCTGCGGTGGCAGTTTCTTCGCGACCGGCCATACCTCGTTCAAAGTATCACCGTCGAAAAGTTCGCCGCCTTTCATGACGTAACGGATCGAAGTCGTATTGTGGATATCGACCAGCGGGTCCTTGCGAAGCACGATCAGATCGGCCAGCTTCCCGGCCTCGATGCTGCCCAGGTCCTGCCCGTAGCCGATCGCCTGCGCCCCATAAAGCGTGGCGACGCGCAAAGCTTCCATGTTGCTCATTCCGCCGCTGGCGATGGCCCACAATTCCCAGTGGCAGCCGATTCCCTGCAATTGGCCGTGGCAGCCGAGCTGCACCTTGCCACCGGCGCGCACGATTTTCGCGTCCTGGGCCGCCAGGCGCGGGAAGATTTGTTCCTGCGGCAGGAACCACGGCCGGCGCTTGGCGCGCTCGTCGAGCACGCTGTGGGGAATGAACCGGTTCAGCTTGGGATCGTTGTGCACTTCGGTTGTTTCGTAGAAGTAATTTTCCGCCCACGGTCCACCATAAGCGACGATGAGCGTCGGCGTGTAGTGGACGCCGCTTTGGGCGATTAGTTGCACCACGTCGGTGTAGAGCGGAACGATCGGAATGCTGTGTTCGTTGCCGCTGAATCCGTCGATCATGTGCGTGAGGTTCAGCTTCATGTCGAGCCCGCCTTCGGTCGTCGGCATGATGCCGAGCGCCTTGCAGGCCTCGACCATCCACTGCCGCTGCTGCCGGTTGCCGACCATGTACGACTTCAGCGTCTTCGTGCGGTAATACTTGGCGTACCGCTCGACGAAATCCTTCGTCTGCTCGTAGGACTGGAAATCGTTGTCGGAGAAAACGCCCGGCCCGGTGGAGTACAGGCGAGGGCCGAGCATCTGGCCGGTTTCGACCAGGTCGTGATAGGCAAAGATGTCGTTGGTCATGCTCTGCGGGTCGCGTCCAGCAGTCACGCCGTAGGCCAGATTCGCAAGGAATGGCCAGCCTTGCGTATCGAGCACGCCGCGGCGGATTTCAAGCCAGTGGGCGTGGACGTCGACCAGACCAGGCATGATCGTCATTCCACGCACATCGACGATCTTGGCGCCCGCGGGAATCGCCACGGCGCTGCGCTTGCCCACTCCGGCTATCCGGTTGTCGGTCACGAGGACGTCGCCATTCTCGATTACGTCGTCACCGTGCATCGTGATGATCTTCGCGCCGCGCAGCACGATCGTGCCGTGCGGAATCGGCCGAGACGCTTCGATGGTCACCGGAATTTCCCGGTAGGCGCTGGCCGCCTGCGGTTTCGCCGGGTCGTCGAAGGAGACGGAGGCCTCCGCCTGGCGGAAAAAGCTGGAGCCGAGGCCCCAGGTGATCGTTTTCCCGCCGTCCGCCCAGCCGAAATAGTCGGCGCCCACGTCGGTCAGTTTCTTCGAAGCCACGGCCGGCTTGTCCACGTTGACCGTCGGCGGCTCACCGGTCAGTCCCGGCACGTGAATCAGATAGAGCTGGTGACGCACCAGCGCCAGCGCCTCGCGTTCGTTTGGCGCCATACGGATATCATTGGCCGGCTCCGGCTTCCCGCCCGGGCGGTTGCCCTCCACTTTCAGATACGTCTTGCGGTCGGTGCCGTCGTAGCGCACCGAAATCAGGCCCCCCTCCGAGCTGAGGAAGATGCGCGTCGGATCATTCGTGAAGTGCGGCGTGCCCGCGTCACGCGCCGGGATAATCAGCTTTGCTTCGCCGCCAGTCGAGGGAATCCAGACGAGATCGGTTCCCGCCGGCTGCTCCAGGTCCAGCGAACGCCACGTGCGCGCGCTGGCCGGCGCGCGCAGAGCGACGATTCGGGTTCCGTCGGGTGACCAGACGGGATTGCTGTAGTACTCGCCCACGGGCGTCAGCCGCTGCGGCTCGCCCTGGCCGTCCGCGCGCACTTTCCAGATGGCGCCCTCTTCGTTTCCCCATGTGACGTAGGCGAGCCATTGTCCGTCGGGCGACCATGCCGGATCGAACTGCCGCTGGTCTCCGGTTGTCACGCGTCGCGGCGTGGCGCCCGGCAGGTCGACGACGTAGAGGTGCGTGAGCGCGGAAAACGCCAGTTGCTTGCCGTCGGGCGATTCAACCGGCTGTTGAATCAGGTGCACTTTGACCGGTCCCTGATTCACCCGCGCCGGCACGTCCAATTCCGGCCCCAGGCCCAGGCGCACATCGGCGGAGAAAGGAATCAATTCGTCTTTGCCCGTGGCCAGGTCCACCCGGTGAATTTTTCCGCCGTTGAACAGCACCACCGATTTTCCGTCGGGAGTGAAAGCGTAGCCGGGAAGCAGGTCGCTCACGAAGCGCGATTCCTGGTCGTCCCGCTGCACGGGATATTTGAACCAGCGGTCGCCGCCGGTTTTCAGGTCGCGGATCCGGAGGGCGGAATCGCGCTCGTACCGCGTACCATACATCAGCACCGTGCCATCCGGAGAGAGCCAGGGACGGAACGCGCTGCCCACATTGTCAGTGAGCGTGTTGATTGCTCCGGTCTGCCGGTCGAGCCGCTGAACCTGCCAGAGCGGGAATGTGAGGATGTTGTACTGGAATCCGCCGCGCTTATGGGCGAAGTAAATGTAGCGGCCGTCGGGAGAGACGACCGGCCCCATGGCGTTGTTCTGCTGGTTGCGCGGAGTGTCCGGCTTGGGCTTGGCGTGGGTGAGCGCCAGGCCGAAACCGCCGCGGATGTCGTACATCCAGAGTTCGTAAGCGCCGAGACCCTCGGACGCTCGGGAGACGACAATGTACTGGCTGTCGGGCGTCCACGTGGGCGAAGCGAATTCGCTGTGGCGGTCCTTGCTGATCTGCTTCGCGTCGCTTCCATCGGGACGTGAAATCCAGACGTTGTCGGCGCCGTCGCGGTCGCTCAGGAACGCGATCCATTTCCCATCGGGCGAATAGCGTGGCTGCGTGTTGAACGCCATACCCGTGGTGATCGTTCGGGCCGTGCCGCCCTCGATGGGCAGCACCCAAAGCTGGCCCAGCATGTCGAAGATTACGTTCTTGCCGTCCGGCGAGACGTCCAGCGAGAGCCAGGTGCCTTCTTCCGTCTTGAATTCGATCTGGCGCGTGGGCTGGAGAGTGAGCCCCTTCTTTTCCTTTTTCTCCTGCTTTTCTTCCTTGGTTTTCTCCTGCGCTTTTTGCTGTGCCGCTGCCGGGCGCGCCGACGTGCGTTTCGTGCCCGCCACGCTCGTACTCACCAAGCCCAACCCGAGGATGGAAAAAGCCGCCAGCCACAGGCTCACGCTCTTTGTGTGACGCATTCGCCGCTTCCTCCCAATTTCCGCTCGCTGCCGCCCGTGACCGCGAGCAGACGTTCGCCGAAACCCTAAACTGTTCCGCCGCCTCGGTCAATCGGGTTCCTCTGCCGGGCCTCTTAAGCGGAAAGACAATGCGCCCGCAAACGGCTCCGAGGAAAATCGGAAAGTGGAAGGCTTGAAAGGATTGGGTGTAATGAAAGATGGTGGGCCTGGACTGAGTCGAACAGTCGACCTCACCCTTATCAGGGGTGCGCTCTAACCAACTGAGCTACAGGCCCGAAGGCTTTCATCATAGCGGGCTGTTCCGGGGATGGTCAACCCTCACGGTTACGGCGCCTTGCGGATGCTAATTGTGGGGCTGCTGGCCGGGCTTAATCAGCTTGACCGTAACCCGGAAGCGCTTGTATTTCGAATACCAGACCGTCATCCGGATATGGACGGGGCCCGTGCGGAAATTTAAAACGTCGTCGGCGTGCGTGTAAGTGGGAAACCAGTAGTGGCCCTCGATGTTCTGCCGGTACGTCTCGAATCGCGGGAACAGGTTTTGATTGTCGCCCTTGGTAATATCGGGCACGGCCTTGCCGTCGGTCTTGACGACTTCGAGTTCGCTGTCATCCACCCAGACGCGCCCCTGAAAGTACCGCTGATTCTTCTCGATTTTCTTCGGCGCCACATCGAATACGTAGGTATTCAGCTCGTCCAGTTTTTGCCGGCCGACGTAGGTGATGTTGTACTTGGGCAACTCTTCGGTGGTGAGAACGAAAGGCTGAATATTCCTCAGGTCGTCGAGGTCCTGCTCGGAGAGCATGATGCGCGTCAGCGTGGGAACGGGAGCGTCGGTGATTTTCTCGTAGCGCTTGCCGTCTTGCGTGAACATGATGTCGCTCGTCATGCGGTATTCGCCATCCACCTGCCCGTCTTCGATGGTCTGCACGACGAACGTCTGCTCGTAGGTGAAGTTGTCGCGCTCCACTTTGAACTCGGCCTCATGCGCGGCAAAATCCTGAATAATCTGGTTCACCGGCAGGGAGGGTGGCGCGGTCGAGATGGCGGATGTGTAATGCTCGTCCGCCGTAGCCTGCTTGTGCGCCACAGCGGTGGACTTCACTGGTGCCGGCGCCGCTGCCACCTGCGGAGGCGGGGTCATCGGCCCCGGCTGTTGCGCGTGCGCCGGGAGAGAAATCAGAAGGCTCGCCGCTGCCAATACAGCCATCACCGCAGCCCGCATTCCTGATTCGCGGGAAACTTTGCCATTCAAGAAGGACACTTTTCTCAAGTCCCCCGATATCCTCTGTCTGTAAGAACCCCTCAAGCCGAGCAAGGGTTGCTCTCCTATTATGACAGCCTGAGCCATGGATAGCGGCATGAGAAACAATCGCCACCGAAAGACAGGTCGGCCCTCGTCGCGGCACGGGGCACTCCTGCCCGTGCGCTCTTCCCCGACGCGATCCCGATAGCAAAAAACAAAGCGTCCCGGCGCCGCAATCAGCGGCTCGGGACGCCCCATCGGAAAACGCAAATTGCTACCGCACTATTTCACAGCCGCCGTCGCGCCCGCTTCCGAGTAAGCGCGAATGGCGGCCGCGACACCGGCACCGTCGGGCGCGCGGTGTCCCTGGACGGCAAGCACATTCTCGAGCGCGGCCAAGAGCAGCAGGACGTTCTTCTGCCGCGACGTGTGCCCCATCAGGCCAACGCGCCAGATCTTGCCCTTGAGCGGGCCGAAGCCGCCCGCGATCTCAATATTGAAATCGTCAAGCAGTTGCTGCTGCACCTGTTTCCCGTTGACGCCTTCGGGCACTTGAATCGCCGTGACGGTAATCATGCGCTCGGCGGGATTTTCGACGAACGGCTTGAGGCCCAGCCCTTCGATTCCCGCAATGAACGCCTGCTGGTTCGTGCGATGGCGTTCCCAGCGGGCTTCGAGGCCCTCTTCCATCACCATGCGCAGCGCCTCGCGGAAAGCGTAGAGCAGCGGGATCGCCGGAGTGTGGTGATAGGTGCGCTCCTGGCCCCAGTAATTCATCGTGGTGGTCAGGTCGAAATACCAGCTCTGCACCTTCGTCTTGCGCGAGCGAATCACCTCTTCCGCCGCGAGGCTCACCGTGATCGGGCTCAGGCCCGGCGGCGCGCTCAGCGCTTTCTGCGAGCCGCTGAAACAAATGTCCAGCCGCAGCTTGTCGACGTCGATCGGCATGCCCGACAGCGTCGAAACGCAATCGACCACGAGCAGCGCGCCCAGCTCGTCCGCCACTTTGCGGTATTCGGCCAGGGGGCTCGCGACGGACGTCGAGCTTTCTCCGTGCGTCACGCCAACCACCTTGATCTTCTTGCCCTTCCCCGCGCGGCGAACGTCATCGGGATCGACCGTGCGGCCAAAGGGGGCGGTGATGCGCGTAACGTGCGCCGGCGTGCGCTCGGCGATTTCCGCCATCCGGGCGCTGAAGGCGCCGTTGACGCAGATGAGCGCCTCGTCGCCCGCCTCGAGCGGATTCAGCACCGACGCCTCGATCCCGCCCGAGCCCGACGACGAGATGGGGAACGTGGTCCGGTTCTCCGTGCGAAATACCTCGCGCAAGAGCACCTGAACCTCGTTCATCATCATGTTCAGGAACCAGGGATCGAGATGGCCCACCATCGTCGTGCTCATCGCGCGGTAAATCCGCGGATGCACCGACGACGGGCCAGGGGTCAGCATCAGCCTGTCTGGAGGAAGCAGTTCACCGATAGGGTCGCTCATGATGGCGTCTTTTCCTTCGCTCGAATTGGGCACGGGCCGGCCGGGCACAAGAAGCCACCGCATTGCCCAACGGGCCAGAGCAGACCTCTAGTCTAGGCCTAGAAGCCCTGCTTTGGTCAACGTCCAAAATGGTCTGGCCCCGTAGCGCAGCCTTCCCTTCCGAGCGGACCCGCCGAAAACAATTCCCGCTAGGCAAGCAGGCCGGAGAGTGATACAAACGGCGCGCAATGACTACTGCTGCCGCGCCACGGACCTTCTCCCGCGAAGAGCGCGCCAATCAGCGCAACGCCGTTCTGGCCGGATTCCTCGGCTGGACGCTCGACGCTTTCGATTTCTTCATCCTGGTTTTCGTGCTCGTGCCCATCGCGCACGAGTTCCACCGGCCCGTGAAAGACATCGCTCTGGCGCTCACCGCATCGCTCGCCCTGCGCCCGGTAGGGGCGGCGATTTTCGGCCTGATGGCGGACCGCTGGGGCCGGCGCATACCGCTGATGCTGGACATACTTTTTTACGCGGTGATCGAAGTGCTCTCGGGCCTCGCGCCGAATTTCACCATCTTCCTTATCCTGCGGGCCCTCTACGGAATCGGCATGGGCGGCGAATGGGGCGTGGGCGCGTCGCTCGCGATGGAATCGGCCCCCGAAAAGTGGCGTGGCGTGCTTTCCGGGGTGCTGCAGGAGGGCTACGCCGCCGGCTATCTGATTGCCGCGCTCGTCTACTGGGCTGTATTTCCGCATTGGGGCTGGCGGCCGATGTTTTTCATCGGCGGCTTGCCAGCGCTGCTGGTGCTCTTCGTGCGCGCGAAGGTGAAGGAGCCCGAGGCGTGGCACCGCTCGCGCACGCAGGATTGGTCCGCTTACTGGCAGGTGATCCGGCGGAACTGGAAGCGGTTCGGATATATCGTGATTCTGATGACGATGATGAACCTGATCTCGCACGGCACCCAGGATCTCTACCCCACTTTCCTGCACGTCGCCCGTCACTTCGATCCCGGAATCACCGCGGTCATTACGATCATCTCAATGATAGGCGCGATCCTCGGCGGCCTGGCCTTTGGCTTGTTCAGCGACTGGCGCGGGCGGCGGCGATCGATGATCGCCGCCGTTCTGTGCGCGGCTTTGCTGATTCCGCTGTGGGTTTACGCGCCCTCGCTCGAGTGGCTGGCGGTGGGCGCCTTCCTGATGCAGTTCATGGTGCAGGGGGCGTGGGGAGTGATTCCGGCGCACCTGAACGAGTTGTCGCCGGGCGCGCTGCGGGGCTTCTTTCCCGGGTTTGCCTATCAGTTGGGCGTGCTGTTCGCCTCGAGCGTGGAATATGTCGAAGCATCCATGGCCGAGCGGCTGGGCTATGCGGGAGCGCTGGCGTTGCTCGCTGCCGTGGTGCTGCTGGTGGGTGCGATCGTGATCGCCGTCGGTCCGGAAGCGCGGGGCGTCTCGTTCGTTTCTCAAACGGAAAGTTAACAGCGCCGCCCGGTTTCGATAAAATCGGAGTTTCATCAAAGGCAACCAGCCCTAGGAGCTTGTAATGTCGAATACCGCGAATGCCGCCATCGCCCCCGATCTCGTCAAGAAGATCGGCGACAAGGCGCGCCTGCTTGGCATTCATTCCATGCGGATGACAACCGCCGCCGGCTCCGGCCATCCGACGTCCTGCCTTTCTTGCGCCGAACTGATAGCCGGCACATTTTTTCACGCCATGCAATGGGATCCCAAGCATCCCGACGCACCGACGAACGACCGCTTCGTCATGTCGAAAGGCCACGCGGCGCCGATTCTCTACGCCGCGCTCGCCGAGTCGGGCGTGTTCCCCGTCGGCCGCCTGATGACCCTGCGCCAATTCAGCAGCGAACTCGAGGGCCATCCGACGCCCCGCATTCCCGGCGTGGACGCCGCCACCGGCTCGCTGGGCCAGGGACTCTCGGTCGGGCTGGGCCTGGCGCTCGCCGCGCGACTCGAAAAGCGCCCGATCCGGATCTACGTGTTGATGGGCGACGGCGAAATGGCTGAAGGAAACGTGTGGGAAGCGGCCGCGCTTGCCGCGCACGACAACGTCACCAATCTCGTCGCCATCGCCGACGTCAATTCGCTCGGCCAGAGCCAGCGCACGATGTATTCCCACGACGCCGAAATCTACCGCCGCAAATTCGAATCCGAGGGATGGCTGGCCGAGGTGATCGACGGCCATGACGTCGCGCAGGTGCTCGCCGCGCTCGACCGCGCGCGCGAGGCCAAGGCGCCTTACGCCATCATCGCCCGCACCATCAAGGGACACGGCGTCAGCTTCGCCGCCGACAAGGAAGGCTGGCACGGCAAGGCATTCAGTGAAGAGGATTTGAAACGCGCGCTCGCCGAAATGGGAGACGTTCCGCCCCCGCCCGCCGTCGACGAAAAATCCTACGCACGCCCAGTCCCCGGCCCCAAAACCGATTTCCCCGCCCCGGCGCCGCCTGCCTACAAGCTCGGACAGATGGTCGCGACACGCGCCGCCTTCGGCGATGGACTCGCAAAGCTCGGCGCTGTGCACCCGCGCGTCGCCGCGCTCGATGGCGACGTGCAGAACTCCACCTACACCGAAGTCTTTCACAAGGCGTTCCCCGATCGCTTCTTCCAGGGATTCATCGCCGAGCAGAACATGGTTGCCGCGGCGGTTGGCTTTTCGGCGCGTGGTTGGACGCCGTTCGCCGCGACCTTCGCCTGCTTCCTTGGCCGCGCCTTCGATCAGACGCGCATGGCGGGCATCAGCCGCAGCCACATCAAGCTGGCCGGCTCGCACTGCGGCGTTTCGATCGGTGAAGACGGCCCCTCGCAGATGGCGCTCGAGGACCTGGCGGCAATGCGCGCGCTGCCCGGCGCCACCGTGCTCTATCCCTCCGACGCGGTTTCGGCCGAGCGGCTGGTGGAAGTCGCGGCGCGCCAACCGGGCATTTGCTACATCCGCACCTCCCGCCCGAAAACAGCCGTCATCTACCCGAACGAGGAGACGTTCCCCGTCCCTGGTTTCAAGGTGCCTCGCCGGAGCGATAAAGATCGCGCGGCGATCGTCGGGGCGGGCATAACGCTGCATGAAGCGCTGAAAGCGGCCGACGCGCTGAAGAAGGATGGCATTGACGTGCGCGTGATCGACCTCTATTGCGTGAAGCCGATCGATGGCGCCGCGCTCGGCGCCGAAATCCGCGCCTCCGGCGGCCGATTGGTCACCGTCGAGGATCACTATCCGGAAGGAGGCCTCGGCGAAGCCGCTCTCACCGCGCTGGCGACTTCCGGCGTCGCGCTCTCGGGCGCACGGCACTTGGCCGTCACGCGCCTTCCACATTCGGGCAAGGAAAGCGAACTCGTTGAAGCCTTCGGCATCTCGGCCCAGCACATCGCCGATGCTGTTCGCGGCTTGCTCTAATCCGCACCCACGCGGCGCTGCGATCACGAACGAATGCGTTGCAAGGAGGATGCCCGGCGCTCCTTTGTACCGCAGGCGTCTGGCCGAAATTTTTACCCCGTGGCCGCATCGGGGCAATCGCCCTTGCCCGGGCAGGAATCTGTTCTCCCCACGAACGCGGACGGGGTCGCATCTTTTTTGTAGCGCGCGAGGCGAGTTTCCTTTCAAATTGCTGAATCGCCGGCATTACTTGCCGCGCGGAGGATACAAATGTCTGAAGCCGGCTCCAGCCCATCCACGCCCGGCCGCCCGTCGCCGCGCACGATCGAGCTGCCGACGCGCGAGACTGCAGCTCCCGCCACCGCCATCGGTCGATGGTTTTTGTGCGGCGGCCGGCTCGATGAGCCGGAAGCCGTCGAGCGCGGCTATCCCTGGTACAAGGTGGTCTGCCTCACAGGCGTCGATTATTTCTCCACGCTGGCCTATCAGCCCGGCATCGCCTTGCTGGCGGCTGGCCTGCTCGCTCCGGCGGCCACGCTCGTGCTCGTCGCGGTAACCCTGTTCGCCGCCCTTCCGGTCTACGCGGCGGTGGCGAAACGGTCCTACGTCGGCCAGGGCTCCATCGCGATGCTGGAGAATCTGCTCGAGGGCTGGAAATCGAAAATTTTCGTCCTGGTGCTGCTCGGGTTCGCAGCCACCGATTTCGTGATCACGATGACGCTCTCGGCCGCCGACGCGGCGCGCCATGCCGTCGCCAATCCCTTCCTCCATCCCTATTTCGGCAACGCGCAGTTCAGCCTCACCACGCTGCTTCTGCTGATTCTCGCCATCGTGTTTTTCATCGGCTTCCGCGAGGCCATCAACCTGGCTGTCGCGATCGTCGTTCCCTTCCTCTTGCTGAACCTCGTCGTGCTCTTCGCCGGCCTCTGGCACATCCTCCAGCATCCCGAGGTGATCACCCAATGGCGCTACGCGATGCTTGCCCACGCTCCGCACAACAACTGGGCGGGAATGCTCCTGATCTCGGCGATCCTGTTCCCGAAACTGGCGCTGGGCCTCAGCGGGTTTGAAACCGGAGTCTCCGTGATGCCACTCGTCGAGGGCGAAGAAGAAGACGCAGACCGTGCCACGCCCCTCGGCCGTATCCGCAACACACGCAAGATGCTGGCGCTGGCCGCGATCATCATGGGCTTTTACCTGGTTTTGTCGAGTTTCGTCACCACGTTGCTGATTCCGCCCTCCGCCTACGCGGCGAACGGTCCCGCCGCCGGCCGCGCGGTGGCCTATCTGGCGCAGCAGATGTTCGGCAACCTCTTCGGGACGCTCTTCGACCTGTCGACGATCCTGATTTTGTGGTTTGCCGGCGCCTCGGCCATGGCCGGCCTGATCAGCCTGATTCCGCGCTACCTGCCACGTTTCGGCATGGCGCCGCGCTGGGTTGCGTACCGCCGGCCGATGGTCGCCGTGCTGTTGGTGGCCGACCTGCTGGTGACGATGGCGTTCCGCGCGAACGTCGAGGCGCAGGGCGGCGCCTACGCCACCGGCGTGCTGGTGCTGATTCTGTCGGCGGCCATCGCCGTGACAATCGCCTTCTGGCGTGAGTTCCTGCACGACCGCCAGGCTCGCTCGCTACCGCTGACGCTGTTTTTCGGCGCGGCGGTCCTCGTCTTCATCTATACGCTGATCGACAACGTGATTGAGCGGCCCGACGGCGTGATCATCTCCACGATTTTCATCTTCACCATCCTCACCTTCAGCGCCCTCAGCCGTTATCAGCGCGCCAAGGAGTTGCGCGTCGCCGGCCTCGAATTCGTCGACGAGGCCTCAGCCGGGATGTGGCCCAATCTCGTAGCCAAGAAAGTGAACCTCGTCCCCTGCCACACCTCCGGCGCCAGCTATCGCCGGCGAAAAGCCGACGATATCCATCGCAACTTCCGCGTCACCGGCCCGCTCGCCTTCCTCCACGTCAATCTGCTCGACAACCGCAGCGAATTCATCTGCCGTCTCCGCGTCAGTGTCCGCCAGGAAGGCCAGCATTACGTCATCGAGGTCTGGGGCGCCGTCGCCATCGCGAACACCATCGCCTTCATCACCGAACTCATCGACCCGGCCAGCCTCTTCATCATGCTCAGCGGCCGCAACATGATGGAGCAATCGCTGCGCTATCTCTTCTGGGGAGAGGGCGAAGTCGGCATGCTCGTCTACACCATCCTCGTTCACTACTGGGAGTGGACAGGAAAAACCCTCGACAGGCCGACGCTCTTCCTGACGACGGCGTAAAAACGGCCGGTGTGGTATCGTTGCCGTTGCGAAACCCATGGCGGAAAAACCCGTTCTCATCGGCGTAATCCCGGAAGTCGTCGTCATCGGACCGAAAGATCAGGTCGCCTGGTATTCCGAAGCCGGCAACCTGAAAATCGAATTCGATCCGAAACGCTGCCCCTTCTCCTCGAACGTCTACCAGGCCCCGGCCGGCATGCGCCTGCTCAGCGGTCCTCCGCGCCCCGGCACGAAGCCCGGCTTCTACAAATACCGAATCCTCATCGAGGACACGGTGATCGGCCGCGGCGAAATCATCATCCGCGAATCCTGACCCGCAAAACCTGTCATCCGCAGCGAAGGGGTCCGATTCTGACAATGCTGACCGGCGCACCGGGTGCCCGGGAGCTTCCGTCCGTCCCCCATGGGGTCTGGCATCCGGAAAGGCATCGGGGCGAACACGACACTGTTTCTACGTGGGGTAGTTCGCCTCGACGCGTTCGGGGTTCTTCGCCGCGATGCCCTCCTGGAGGTGCGCGGTAAAGTCAGAGCCAGAGGGGAGAACTACGATTCGACTATCACAACTCAGCTCGCCGTCGTCGTCTGGCTACTGGATTGGGTGACAGCTCGTCACAGCAATTTATTTCCCTGCGCACCCGAGTTCGCGATGGCGCGCGCTTCGACCAATTCAGCGCGTTCGGGCTGGTCGGCATGTGCACAGATTTTGAGCAGCGCACGAGCGTAGCGCCGCGCTGCTTCGGCATTCCCCGCCAGATTGGCCGCGCGGGCGGCGCCGTAAAGCGAACGGAAGCGATTCGGTTCCTTCGTTAGCGTCGCCTCGAATTCCTCGAGGGCATCGCCGGGGCGGCCCAACTGTAGCAACATCTCCCCTAGCAATTCGCGCGCCGGTGCGATGGGCCCGGGCGTCACGGCACTTTTCTCGGTGCCGTCCTCCAACGTGACCGCTTTGCGCATCCAGGCCAGGGCGCCGTCGGAATCCTTCCCGGCGAGAGCCGTCCAAGCGAGGACATTCAGCCGCTGAATTTCGACTTGGAGAGCCCAATAGGGTTCGTCGGCGTCAAGCAAGCGCTGGTGAATCGCGGCGAGTTGCTGCACGGCTTCGCGCGCGGCCCCGATTTCGCTCATGCGGGCGGCGCCTACTCCGCGCGCGAACCAGGTGATTGCCTCGGTGTAGGGATACTCGGTGGGACGCACGGGCAACCTGCAGGCCGCGGCCCAGTCGCCTCGCTCGAGCGCGTAACGCGCCGGAATCGCCGCGATGGCGAAGAGCGCAGCAGACGCGGGGGCCGCGCCGATGGCGACGGCATCGGGATGGAAACGCGATTCGATCTCGGGAAGGGCCTGCACGAGCCGTGCTGCCGCGCCATCGCGACCACTCTGCAAATAGGCGTAAACGAGATAATCGCTGGCGTGCAGCTCTTCGGTGACGTTGCCTTCACGCCGAGAAGCCGCAGCAGAGGCGAGATTGCTATCGATCGACTCGTCCCATAGTCCGACTCGGGTAAAGATGTGCGAAGGCATGTGGAGAGCGTGAGGAGCATCGGGCGCGATTTTGGCGTAGGCCCGAGCGGCGGGCAGGGCGCGCGGCGCCAGTGGCGGAAAATCGTAGCTATGGATGATGTAGTGAGCGATTCCGGGATGCCGCGGCTGGAGCGCGAACAGCTTTTCGAGAATTGCGCCCGCCTTGAGCTGCTTGGCGTATGTCTTATCGGCAAGATCCGCCGACATGGCCAGCGAAAGAGCATAGAAGATGGAAGCTTCGGTGTCGGCGGGATACCGTGCTGAAACCTTCGACATCGCATCGCAGTAGGCGTCCAGCCGACTCTGCTGGGTGGTAGTTTCAAAGCGCTCGTAAAGGCGGGCAGCAGCGGCGATGTAATCGCGCTCGCGCTGCGTCTTAGGCTTGGCCGCTTGCGCCGCTTCGATAGCCTCAAGGCCCTGCTGAAGAAAGGGCGCCGGCTTCAACCCGGGAGCGAATGGGTTTCCCCAATGGCTGAGCGCAATGCCCCAGTCGGCCATGGCACAGCCGGGGTCGGCGGCAAGGGCCGCCTGGAATCCTGCGATAGCGGGACCGAACTCGAACGAATGGAGCAACGCCATGGCGCGGTCGAACACGGCCTGCGCTTTAGGCGAGCACGAAGTCTCGAAATGGACGCTACCGAGCCGGGCATCGGCGCCGGCGATACGGGACTGCTGCGGTGAGGCCGGGGATAGAGACGGGGCGGCGATCAATCCAGCGACAACTATGTTCAGCGCGAGTTGCTTGGGTGACATGCTGCCCACTCCGCTCCTGCAGGGCGTGATGGCGTCTTAGCAGCGAACATTAGGTCTTGCGCCTATACAAGTCAATTGGGACAAGGTTTTGGAACGGGGCTTTGACTCCTATGGGTGACCTTTGCCTGCCTCTGCCAGGAGTCATTCCGCCTCCTGGCCGTTCAGCTTCGGATTATTTCGCGGGGCCGGGAGGGAACTGAGAAGCAAAGGTTTAATGCCCCAATGCACCCAGCCGAATTGGCATGTGATTCCTAAGCCGGGAGATTACACCAAGTTTGTAACTTGATCCCGCCCTTGTGCCCGCCCCCGACACTCCCACCGCCCAGGCCCCCCCGCCGCCCGCGAGAACGCTTGTGTATGCCCTCCTCGCGCACCACAAGATTTTGGGAGGGGGGCACTTTCGCGGCGCTCTATCTCCTATCCCCCATCTCGTTGACTTGCCTTCCGGCACGCCCTAAGATTCCTGCGACGTGCCTGAGCCTTCTTCACTCATTGGCAAGACCGTGTCCCACTACCGCGTCGTCGAACGGCTCGGCGGTGGGGGAATGGGCGTGGTCTACAAAGCCGAGGACACGAAACTCGGCCGTTTCGTCGCGCTGAAATTCCTCCCGGATGAGATGGCCCGCGATCCCCGTACCCTTGAGCGATTCGAGCGCGAGGCGCGAGCGGCCTCCGCGCTCGACCATCCGAACATCTGCACGATTCACGAAATCGGCGAATACGAGGGCAGGCCGTTCATCGCGATGCAGTGCCTCGAAGGCCAGACGCTCAAGCACCGCATCAACGGCAAGCCGCTCCCGCTCGATCTGCTGCTCGAAGTTGGCGTCGAGGTTGCCGACGCGCTCGAAGCCGCCCACGCCAAGGGAATCGTCCATCGCGATATAAAACCGGCCAATATCTTCATCACAACGCGCGGCCACGCCAAAATTCTCGATTTCGGCTTGGCGAAGCAGACCTCAAAGAACAGCGGCGCGACGGCAACGATCGACGGCGGAGCCACCGTCTCCGAAGAGCAACTCACGAGCCCCGGGACGGCCCTGGGCACGGTGGCGTATATGTCGCCCGAGCAGGCGCGGGCCGAGGAGACCGATGCCCGGACGGATCTTTTCTCCTTCGGCGCGGTGCTCTACGAGATGGCCACCGGCGTGCTCCCCTTCCGCGGCGATGCGCAGGCGGCGATTTTCGAGGGGATTTTGCACGGCGCGCCGGCCGATCCCGTGCGGCTGAATCCGGACGTTCCCGCCAAGCTGGCCGAGATCATCGCCAAAGCGATGGAAAAGGACCGCAGGCTGCGCTATCAATCGGCGGCCGACATGCGGGTGGACCTGGAGCGGCTGAAGCGCGAGACCGAATCCACCCGCCACGCCATCACCATGACGCAGCCGGCCGCCACTGAGGCGGCTGCCGGCCCGGCAACTTCGTCGACACCGTCGGCTGGAGTTCAGGCGCCGGGCTCTTCAGGCAGCGGCGTGGCCGCCGCATCTGCGCCGGCCCCGAGCCCAGCAGCTCGCCGCGGAATTCCCATTTGGGTTGCCGCTGTTGCGCTTGTTGCGATCGTGGCCATTGGCGCCGGCGCGTATTACTACATGCACCGCGCCCCGGTGCTGACATCGAAAGATTCCGTCATCCTCGCCGAGTTCACGAACACCACGGGCGATCCCGTTTTCGACGGCTCCCTGCGCCAGGGCCTGGCCTCCCAGCTCGCCCAGTCACCCTTCCTTAATATCGTTTCTGATCAGCAAATCGCAGGGACGCTTCGCTTGATGGGCCAGCCCACGAGCGCTCGCCTCACCGACGAACTGGCCAAGCAGGTCTGCCAGCGCGACGGCAGCGCCGCCGTGCTCAGCGGCTCGATCGCGCAGATTGGCAGCCAGTACAACCTGATCCTGAACGCGGAGAATTGCGCGACCGGCGCGCTGCTCGCTAGCGCGCAGGCAGTCGCAAGCGATAAGAATAAAGTGCTCGATGCGCTCGGCAACGTCGCCACATCGATCCGCGGGAAACTCGGCGAATCGCTCGCCTCGATCCAGAAATTCAACAAGCCGCTTGCCGACGTTACCACGCCTTCACTCGAGGCGCTCCAGGCCTTCACGCTCGGTCAGCAGTCGGTGGGAAACGGGAGTAGTGCAGCCGCGGTT
>JAGWOX010000332.1 GCA_028877145.1 Acidobacteriota bacterium
CAGTAGCTGTAGTCAATGTTGATCTGCTTTTCGCCCAACCGCGAGGCCGCCCGGCCCAACTGGCCCGGTCGGTGCGCCAGTCTGACCACGGCGACGTCCGTCTCCTCGAAGATCATGTGCAGGCCGCCCAGCACCGCCTTGGCGCCGGCCATATCATCCGCCAGGAATCGGACCAGGCTCTCGCCCTCCTCTACATACGATTGAAAGGCCAGGATGTTCACTCGTCGCTCCGCCAGAGCGAGGAAGCACTTCCCCAGCGCGCCCGGTTTGTCTTCAATCGTCACTGTAAATTCCTTTGCCTTCGCCATCTGGCTTGCCCCCCTTCCTTTTCAGGACACCGGCAACCGGCACCGCGCTCCATTCATTGAACTGCGATCGGCCGCTCGAAGCCGATGTGGCTCGAGCCGCGCTTGAAGACGCGGACGCCGCGCAGCGGCGAGTATTCGATCATCCGCTGCAATTCCGGCACCGTGTAGGACGACCGCACCGAGTCGCGGAAAAGCTTGCGCATCGCGCCTGCATAATGCCGGCCGTGCCAGCGAACGTGCAGCCGATAGGCAAAGCGCCCCGGCCGCCGAAGATCGCGCAGCAGGATCGCCGCGCCCGGCTTGGCCAGCCGCGCCATTTCCGCGAGCAGATGCCGCGGCTCCTCGAAATGGTGCAGCACCGAATTGCACAGGACGAGATCGAAGCTCTGATCCGGAAAATCGAGGCGGTTCCCGTCCGCCACATGGAATTCGACGCGCCCGGCGACCTCGCCGCTCGCCGACGCGAGATTCTCCTCCGCCTGCGCGATCATCACCGGCGAGCGGTCCACGCCCACGAATTTCCAGCGCGTGAGCCGTCGCGCCAGCTTGAGCACGATCTGGCCGGGGCCCGTGCCGATATCCAGCGCGCGGCCGCGCTCGCGTCCCTTCACCAGCTGGAGGGCGTGCTCGACAAACGTGTTGTCGAGTTCATCGAGAAACGTCTGTCCGATGGCCGATGTGTAGGCTTCCACTTCGCCCGAGTCGTCCATCACTTCGGGCTCCGGAACGCGCCGCAGTTCAAAGAGACTCAACGATAGGCTCCGTCACTCCTGTTTCACTACGCTTTCCCGGTGGCCTACAAACTCTCACAATTTCAATCGCCGCGCCAGAGGCCCCGCGGTCTCTCATGCTCCGGCCCTGACTCGCGGAGAACACACCCGAAGATCGCATCCCCCAGCCTCGCGCACTCGCGCGGGTATAATGGTATCGCGTACTCCGAGCAGGACAACGACCGATGGCCTCGAACGACAACATCCGCATTCGGCAACAGGCGCTCACCGACGCGCTCGCCACGCGCATTCTCCTGCTCGATGGCGCCATGGGCACGATGATTCAGGACCAGGCCCTGACCCACGCCGACTTCGGCGGCGCCGAGCTCGAAGGCTGCAACGAAAACCTCGTCCGCACCCGGCCCGACGTTATCGCCGGCATTCATCGCGCCTACCTCGCTGCAGGCGCCGACATCATACAGACCGATACCTTCGGCGGCACGCAACTCGTTCTCGCCGAGTATGGCTTGCAGGCCCATGCCGGCGAAATCAACCGCCGCGCCGCCGAACTCGCCCGCGCCGCCGCGGACGAATTCTCCAGCCCGGGCCGCCCGCGCTTCGTCGCCGGCGCCATCGGCCCCACCACGAAAGCCCTGAGCATTACCGGCGGCATCACGTTTCCCGAACTCCGGCAGCACTTTCAGGATCAGGCGCGCGCGCTCGTCGAGGGCGGTGCGGACATTTTGCTGGTGGAAACGTGCCACGACACGCGCAACGCCAAAGCCGCGCTGGTCGCCATCGCGCAACTCGCCAGGGAACTCGGCCGTCGAATTCCCACCATGCTTTCCGGCACGATCGAGCCCTCGGGCACGATGCTCGCCGGCCAGACCGCCGAGGCATTGTACGTCTCCGTGGCGCACGCGGACCTGCTTTCCATCGGGCTGAATTGCTCGACCGGGCCGGAGCAGATGACCGACCATCTCCGCTCGCTGCACGAGCAGGCCACGACATGCGTTTCCTGCTACCCCAACGCGGGCCTGCCGGACGAAAACGGCCGCTACCTGGAAACCCCCGAAAAGCTGGCCGGACAACTCGAGCGATTTGTCCGCAACGGGTGGCTGAACATCGTGGGCGGATGCTGCGGCACGACGCCCGAGCACATCCGCGCGCTGGCGAGCGTCGTCGAGGGCAAACCGCCCCGCGCCGTCCCGACCTCGTCTCACAGAACTTGGATTTCGGGCATTGATCTGGTGGAGGCGGAAGAGAGCACGCGCCCGCTGATCGTGGGCGAGCGCACCAACGTCATCGGCTCGCGCATCTTCAAGAAGCTGATCGCCGGCGAAAAATGGGAAGAAGCCACGGAAATCGCGCGCGCGCAGGTCCGCGGCGGCGCGCAGATCGTGGACGTCTGCCTGCAATCGAGCGACCGCGACGAACTCCGCGACATTCCCTTGTTCTACGAACGCCTGGTCCGCAAAATCAAGGCTCCGATCATGGTGGATACCACCGACGCGGTTGCGCTCGAACTCGCTCTCGCGTACTGCCAGGGAAAAAGCATCATCAACTCCGTCAATTTGGAGGATGGCGAGGAACGATTTCAGAAGGTTTGCCCCATCGTGAAAGCCTACGGCGCGGTTTTGATCGCCGGGTGCATTGATGAAGACAAGCAGCAGGCTCAGGCCTTTACGCGCGAACGCAAGCTGGCCATTGCCGAGCGCTCCACCCAACTTCTGACGCAAAAGTACGGCATCGCCCCGGAAGACATTCTCATCGATCCGCTGGTTTTCCCCTGCGCTACGGGAGACGAAAACTACATTGGCGGCGCGGTCGAGACGATCGAGGCCCTTCGCCTGGTCAAGGAAAAGATTCCCTACGTCAAGACCATCCTCGGCATTTCGAATGTGTCGTTCGGGCTTCCTCCGGCCGCGCGCGAGGTGGTCAATTCGGTTTTTCTGTATCACT
>JAGWOX010000333.1 GCA_028877145.1 Acidobacteriota bacterium
GGTCGCGGCAAGTTTCCGGCGAAGCGTACATCTTCGCCACTGCGTTTTGATGGAGGTTGTAGCGGCGGGTTTCAAACCCGCTCCTATAGAGGCTGCCGCCTCACCGCGGGCGGGGCCCTTTGCTGCGCTCAGGGTGACAGACCAACGGCGATATTGTCTCGGCCGTTTGCGGGGAGTATTCTCGCAGCACGTGAGCACGAAATCTCTTTTCCGCACTCGATCCAGCGGCGGTAAGACCCGCTACAACGATAGCGCGAAAATCCGCAGGCATTACGACACAGTCAGTCCTTACTACCGCACCCTATGGGGCGAACATCTGCACCACGGCTACTGGATTCGCGGCGACGAAACGAAGGAGGAGGCGCAGATTCAGCTCGTTGAACACATGGCGCGCGCCGCCGGCATCCAGCGCGGGGCGCGGCTGCTCGACGTCGGTTGCGGCTTCGGCGGGAGCAGCGTGTACCTGGCGCAAAAGTACGGAGTCGAAGCGACAGGAATCACCATCTCTCCCGTGCAAGTGGAAATGGCCGTTGCCGCAGCGGCCGCCAACGGGCCCGTGCGCGCCAAATTCGTGCTGATGGATGCGCAGGAGATGACGTTCCGCCCGTCGTCATTCGACGTTGTGTGGTCGCTCGAATCGATTTCGCACTATCAGCGCAAGAAGGAGTTTTTCGCGTCGGCCGCGCGCCTGCTGCGTCCACAGGGAACCTTCGCCATCATCGACTGGTTCAAGAAAGAAAACCTCGACCGGCGAGGGTACAAAAAATTCCTCCGCCCGATTGAAAAAGGCATGATGGTGTCGCTCGACACGATGGACGATTACGCCGCGCTCCTCGAAGCGAACCGCCTGAAAGTCGTTCACCGCGAAATCCTGAACGAGCACTGCGCCAAGACCTGGGACCTGTGCCTCGACATCATCCGCAAGAAGGAATTCTGGAAACTTGCCGCCGACCTGGGCCCCGAATTCATCCATTTCCTCCGCGCCTTCCGCGCGATGAAGACAGGCTTCGCCTCGGGCAACCTTGTCTACGCACTCCTGGTTGCGAAACGGGTTGGAGGAAAGAGAGGCGGCGGCGTGGCGCTCGCTTGACATCCCGTGCCGCGGGGGCTATCAGTTGACAGTTCCCAGCTTTCTGTAAAGCGGAAGATGCGTGTGCTCGCATGGACGCTGATTGCTGAAAGCTGAACGCTCAGAGCTGAAAGCAGAATCCGTTGGCAGCGAAAGCGAAAACCATCGTCGTTGGCATTACCGGAGCGAGCGGGGCGGCTTATGCGCGCAAGGTGCTTGAATTACTCGAAGCCGACGCGGGCGTGGGTCGCGTGCACATGGTGATCAGCGAAGCTGGCCAACGGCTGATCGCGATGGAGTTGGGTATCGTCGCTCAGGACCTGAAGCGGCTGCCGGAGATGCTGGTTCCGGGCGCGAAGAAAATCGATCTGCTGCCGAATAAGGATATCGGTGCCTCGATTGCTTCGGGGACGTATCCGGTCGATGGCATGGTTGTGGTTCCTTGCACCACCGGCGCGCTTGCCTCGATCGCCACGGGCATGAGCGATGATCTGATCGCGCGCGCGGCGGACGTCTGCTTGAAGGAGCGGCGGCGGCTGATTCTCTGCGTGCGTGAAACGCCGCTCAGCCGCGTGCACCTCGAAAACATGCTGCGTGCCGAGGCCGCAGGCGCCATGATTATGCCCGCCGTGCCAGCGTTTTACTTCGGACCGAAAACGATCGACGACTTGGTGACGCAGTTCGCCTGCCGCGTCCTCGAGCATCTCGGCTTGCCGCAGACCGAGGAGTACCGGTGGATGGGCGTGCCGAAGAAGGAGCAAGGGTAGCGATGCCGTCACCGGCAAGCATCCGGGCGATGGTAGCCATGGAGGCAGGTTTCGAGTGGCACAGGCTTCAGCCTGTGCGCCGAAATTTAAAGCTCCTTCGTGCGAATCCACGGTACAGAATCTTGAACGCGGAAGCCGGCTGCACGTGGCACGGGCACTCTTGCCCGTGCGCTTTTCTCGTCGATAGTCCGGCACTAGATAGATTCGGCTCGACCGGCAAAAGCGGCTTCGTTGTGATTCGAGTGGATTTGTCACAAGAACGCACGGGCAAGAGTGCCCGTGCCACGCGCCCCTCAGCCCCCGGGCAGGAGTTGGCCGCTTGAAAGGCCCAGTCACTATGATTCGTCGCATACGCACGGTGCTCGAAATGATCAAGTTCGAGCACTCGGTTTTTGCGCTGCCTTACGCGCTGGTCGCGGCGCTGCTTGCCGCGCGCACCGAGGGCCCGGGCGGCGGCTGGCCGGCGGCAGGGCACCTGGCGTGGCAGCTTGGCTGGATCGTGGTGGCGATGGTGGGCGCGCGTTCGGCGGCGATGACGATGAATCGCATCGCCGATCTCCGCTACGACCGGCTGAATCCGCGCACGCGCAATCGCGCGCTCGTCACCGGCGAACTGTCGGCGGGGTTTGCGTGGGGCTTTACGCTGCTCGGTTCGGCGGCGCTCGTGCTTGCCGCGTGGATGCTCAATCCGCTGGCGTTTCGGCTGTCGCCCGTGGCGCTGGCGGTGCTCTTCCTTTATTCCTATACGAAACGATTCACGATGTGGTCGCACCTCGTGCTCGGCTTCTGCCTGGGCATGTCGCCAGCGGCGGCGTGGATCGCGATGCGCGGATCGCTCGATTGGAGAATGCTGATTTTGTGCGCGGCGGTTACGCTGTGGGTGGGAGGCTTCGACGTGCTCTACGCCTGCCAGGACATCGACTTCGATCGCGAAGTGGGTTTGCACTCGATTCCGCGGTACCTGGGCGTCAAGCGGGCGCTCGTCGTGGCGCGCGTGATGCATATCGGCATGGTGCTGCTGCTTGTCTGGCTCGCGGCGAGTTTTCACCTCGCGTGGCCGGCGTGGGCGGGAATCGTGGTGGTCGCCGGTCTGCTTTCATGGGAGCACCGGTTGGTTCGTCCGAACGACCTGAGCAAAA
>JAGWOX010000066.1 GCA_028877145.1 Acidobacteriota bacterium
TGTGGTGCGCGCTGGCCTATAACCTGATGCACTTCGGTACGCACCTGTTGAGGTAAGCGGGGAAGAATCCGGCGAGCGCCCGGAAGAGCAACGAAGGAGCCGACCGAGAGAGCCGGAAAGGATGAGAACAGAACGCCGGCCCGCCCCGCTCCAATGCCGGCGGAAAACTGCCCGCCAATTTAGTCACAGCCTCTGAGCGAAGCGAAGGACCCCGAACGATTCAAGGTAAGGTAGCCCACGAAGACCTGAATTTCCTCCACGCCCGCTTCTTCACACCCGCTCAAGAATCGCCGCAAAAAACCCGTCAGTCGCAGTCTCCGCCGGCATCGTGCGAAAAAATCCCTCCGCATCAAACAACCGCTCGACCAGAACCCCCGGCGCAAGCCGCTCCGCGAATCCCGCCGGCGCTCCCGGCAGCCGCACATCCTTCCGCTCGCCCAAAACGCGCCGCACCACTCCCTCGTTTTCTTCCCGCTCAAGCGAGCAAGTCGCGTAAACCAGCCGCCCTCGCGGCGCGAGCACATCCATCGCGTTCCGCAGAATCCCCGCCTGCCGCGCCGCCAAATCCTCGATGTCCTCCCGCCGCAGCCGCCACCGTATCTCAGGATTGCGAGCCAGCGTTCCCGTTCCCGAGCAGGGCGCATCCACCAGAATCCTGTCGAATCGCCCGGCGATAGGAAACGCTCGCGAAGCATCGAGCGCGACTAATTCCACGCCATCCGTCCCCGTCCGTTCCATCTGTCCGCGCACCGCCCGCAAACGGTGCACGTGCAAATCCGCCGCCACGACGCGTGCTCCCGGCCCCGCCGCCCGCGCCAGATGCAGTGTCTTGTTCCCCGGCGCCGCGCACAAATCCAGCACTGACTGCCCCTTTTGCACATCCGCCAACAACGCCACAGCTTGCGAAGCCTCATCCTGAATCGCAATCCATCCTTCGCGGAACGCCGTCGTTTCGCTCGCGCTTCCCCCGCGCAGAATCAGCGCCGAGGCCAGCAGCCGCCCCGGCTCGACTTCCAGCCCATCCTCGCGCAGCGACTCCGCCACCTGCTCCGCATGTTCCCCATCCAGCACCCAGCAGGCCGTCGGCAGCGGCCGGTTATTCGCCTCGAGCAGCGCGCGAGTGCTCTCCTCTCCAAACGTGCCCAGCCATCGCTCGATCATCCATTCCGGGTGCGAATACAGAATCCCCAACCGCGCCGCCTTGCCGAGACCGATCGGAAGCGTCCGGTCGAAATCCCCCGCGCGATACGGCCCGTGTGGCATCCGTCGCAGAACAGCGTTCACCAGCCCTGCCGCCCGTTCTTTCCCCGCTAGCTTGACCAACTCTACCGATTCATTCACGGCCGCCGAAGCCGGCACGCGATCGAGAAACAGCATTTGATAAGCCCCCAATCGCAGCGCCCGCCGCACATCGGCATCAAGCCCCTCCGCCGACCGCTTCGCCTGCCGCTCGATCAGAAAATCCAGCAGCCGCTGCCACCGCAACACGCCAAAGACCAACTCGGTCGCCAGCGCCGCATCTTGCCGTTTCACAGGCGCCTCGGGTGCTGCTCCGCCGCCTGCCACCGGCCGCTTCTTCGCCGGCGCCAGCCGCGCGTGTAGCGCGTCCGCCGCGTACGCGCCTTCGATCTCCACGCGCCGAAGTATTTCAAACGCAATCGATCTGGAAGGGGAAACGGGCATGCCTAAGTAATGAAATCACATTTGCCAGAGGGCCGCACTGCCGTGTTGCTGTTCGTCCTTGGTAGCCACGGTCGGCGCCATTTCGACCGTGGGCACGTGCTTATGGGAAACGGGAATCGGAAACCAAAACGCCGTCACTGTCGCTTGGCGCGGTCTTCGGCGACTAGTCGCTGAAATTCCGGATCGTCGTGCAGGCAGGCCAGGTCGGGATCGCGCGAAGCCCAGTCAAAACTGAAATTGCCCACATCACCCAGCCGCTTCAGTAATTCCAGTGCTTCCGCCTTCTTGTTCATCACGCCATAGGTGCAAGCCGCGTTGTAGACGATGATGGGGTCCCGCGGCCGAAGAGAAGTGGCCTTTTGCAGCTCGCGCATCGCCGCCTCGTGGTCGCCGAGGCTGGCATGGTTCCCGGCGAGCAGAATCCAGGCTCTTGCGTCCTCCGGCACCTGGCGAAGCTGCTCCTGCAACACCGTCGCTTGTTGCTTCCGCAGCTCGTGAGCCTTCTCGCGTCGCCCGAGCCGCTCGAACACCAGCGTGTAAGGCAAATGAACGTTGTAATCGTTGCCGCTGATCTCGATCGCACGATCCGCAATGGCGGCCGCCTCTTCGAGCTGGTCGGAGCGGAACAGCGACCGCCCCAGCGTGATATACGCGCCGTCGCAATCCGGCTTGATCGCCAGCGCCCGCCGCGCGTAGCGCACCGCCTGATCGAATTTCCGGTCGGCATCGTAGAGCATCGCCCGCGCCGCCAGAGCTTCGGCCGATTGCGGATCGAGTTCCAGCGCCCGTTCGCAGGCTTCGACACCCTTGTGAATCCATTTCTCATCCTGCTCGTGCCAGAAAAAGAAGCTCGCGCAAACCGCCGCCAGCCCCGCATAGGCCAGCGCGAACGACGGATCGAGTTCGATCGCCTGCTCATAAAAATCCAGCGCAATTTCCAGGTCCAGCCGCGTCATCCGCCGCGCGTAGCCACGCGCGCGAAGGAAGAAATCGTAAGCCTGCGGGTTCTCGGTCGGCTTCCGCGCCAGTGCCTTTTCTTCCTGCGGCGTCAGCGCCAGCCGCAGCGCTTCGGCGATCTTCCGCGCGATCTCGTCCTGCACCTCGAAAACGTCCTGCAATTCCCGGTCGTATCGCTCGGCCCAGAGCGGAAAATCCGTTTTCGCGTCCACCAGTTGCGCATTGATGCGCAGCCGGTTCCCCGCGCGCCGCAAGCTGCCGTTCAGTACGTAATCGGTTTTCAGTTGCTGGCCCACCTCGGTCGCCGTCGCCGCCTGCCCGCGGAACGGAAGCACCGTGGCGCGCGGGAAGACGTGCAGCCGCCGGATCTTCGACAGCTCGGTGATCACGTCCTCGGTCATACCGTCGCGAAAGAATTCGTCTTCGCGCGCCCCGCTCAAATTCTCGAAATAGAGCACCGCAACCGACTTCACCACTTGCGTCGTCGCGGCTCCGCCCGGTGCTCCGGCAGGACTCGGTCTTGAGGAAACCCCGGCCGTGCGGCCCGCCTCCAGATCCCGTTTCAGCCGGTCCAAATCCGCGCGCATCTCGCCCGCGCTCTGGTAGCGCGCCCCCGGCTCCTTCTGCATCGCGCGCTCGACGATCCGGCCCAGCTCGTGTGAAAGGTTCGGCTGAATTCCCATCATGGGTGGCGGCTGCCGATTGAGAATCGCCTCGAAGATCACCGCCGGCGTGCTGCCCGGAAACGCGCGTTGCCCCGTCGCCATCTCGTACATCACCACGCCGAAAGAGAAAATATCGCTTCGCACATCCACTTCATCGCCCCGCGCCTGCTCGGGCGACATGTAGGCGATCGTCCCCAGCGCCGTCCCCGGGCTCGTCAGCAGCTCCTGGCTCGCCCCCACGGTGGCCAATGCCGAAATGCCCACAGCCTCGGCCGTCTTTTTCTTCCCCAGCTTCGCCAGCCCAAAATCGAGCAGCTTCACCCGCCCTTCGCGCGTGATGAACAGGTTGGCCGGTTTGATGTCGCGATGAATCACGCCGCGACGGTGCGCGGCGTCGAGCGCATCGGCGATCTGCAGCGCCGTGTCCGCCACTTCCCCCTCGCTCATCACCTGGCTCGCGATCCGCGCCTTCAGCGTCTCGCCTTCGAGCAGTTCCATCACGATGAACGGCCGCCCGTCGTGGTCGCCCACGTCGTAAATCGTGCAGATGCCGGGATGATTCAGCGCCGAAGCGGCGCGCGCCTCGCGCCGGAAGCGCTCGAGCGCGTCGGCGTCAGCCACTGTGTCATCAGGAAGGAATTTCAGCGCGACTTTGCGGCCCAGGCGCGAATCCTCGGCCTTATACACCACACCCATCCCCCCGCCGCCGAGCCGTTCCAGAATCTTGTAGTGAGAAACCGTTGAGCCTATCAAGTCAAGCCCCGGGTCCTTTCAGCCTGTGCGGGCATCTTACCGTCACGCCCGCCAGCCGTCAAACTTCGCCGAACTTTTCCCCTCCCTCCAGTCGCGCCCCGCTCAAGAATTCCTTCGCCGTCACGCGCTTGCGCCCTTCCCGCTGCACACCTTCAACGCGCAACCACGTCCCTTCCCCGCAAGACACGTGCAGCTCGCCCGCTGCGACGCGCAGCGTCCCCGGCTCCGCCGAGCCTGGCTCCGGCGTGGCCGGCCGCCCCCAAATATGGCAAACACTGTCCCGAAAGCGCGTGTAAGCGCCCGGCCAGGGTGTGAATCCGCGCATGCGGTTGTAAATCTTTTCCGCCCGCCCCGCCCAATCGATCATCCCGTCTTCCCGCTTGAGCATCGGCGCCATTGTCGCCTGCGAGTTGTCCTGCGCCTCGGGCTCGATTGTTCCCGCTTCGAGCCCGCGCAAGGTGCGCACCATCAGGTCCGGTCCCGCAGCCGCCATTCGCGCGGCCAGCTCCGGCGCGGTTTCGTCCGCGCCGATCTCCGTCTCCCATTTCAGCAGCATCGGCCCCGTATCCATCCCGGCGTCGATGCGCATCGACGTGAGACCGGTCCGCGATTCTCCCTGCGCGATTGCCCACGCAATCGGCGCGGCCCCGCGATATTTCGGCAAAAGCGATGCGTGAAGGTTGATCCATCCAAGAGGAGAAAGGTCGATGAGGCGCTGCGGAATGAAATGCCCGAACGCGATGATGACCACCGCATCCGGAGCAATCTGGCGGAAAAACTCGAACGCTTCCTCGGTACGCACCTTCGCCGGCTGGTACACGCGCAGCCCCGCCGCCTCGGCCACCCGCTTCACCGGACTCGCCACCGTCTCGAGTCCGCGCCCGCGCGGCCGGTCCGGCTGCGTCACCACCGCTTCGATCTGGAATTCCGGTTCGCCGATGAGCCGCTCGAGCGTAGGCACCGCAAAATCCGGCGTCCCGCAAAATACCACCCGCATCCCCGCAGCCCCCTAGCGCGGAATCCTCGCCTGATAACCACTGTCGGGATCGCCGCCGTGGATAGCCCGTCCTCCTGCGGGCATCCGACCAGGATGCCCGAAGGATCTCAAAGTGAAGCTCCTAAACCGTAGGGCGCCATGGCCCAGAACCCTGGAACCATATGGCCTGTCCTCGGTGCGAATTCCGGCGACTCGGCGCCTTACTTCGGCCAGTCCCCCGCCTTCTGCAACTTCCGGATGCGCCGCCGAATCAGGTCGCGTTTCAGCATGCTCAGATGATTGATGAACAACACGCCATAGAGGTGATCGATCTCGTGGCAAAATGCCCGCGCCAGCAGCCCCTCGCCGCGCATCTCCCAGGTTTCGCCGGTAGCATTCTGAGCCCGCACGCTGACGAATTTCGGCCGCAGCACGAACCCGCGGAAGCCGGGCAACGATAGACATCCTTCTTCCTCGCGCTGCTCCCCCTCCGAATGCGTGATCTCCGGATTCGCCAGCACCAGCCGTGCCTCCGGATTCTTCCCCACCGTCACGTCGATCACGGCCAGCCGCAGTTTAAGGCCGATCTGCGGCGCCGCCAGTCCCACGCCCTCGACGGCGTACATCGATTCGAACATGTCGTCGACGAGTTGTTGCAGCTCCTCATCGAATTTTTCCACCGGCGCGGTTTGCTGCACGAGCACCGGATTTGGATATTTAACAATTTCGCGAATCATCACACCCTTCTAGAACTCGTCGATCTGGCGTTGGTAGCCGAGATAATTCCGCCGCGTCTCCTCGATCGAGTCTCCACCGAATTTTTCCAGAAAAGCATCGCCGAGTGCCAGAGCAATCATCGCTTCTGCTGCCACGCCGCCCGCCGGCACCACGCAAACATCCGATCTTTCGTAGGCCGCTTCAACCGCTTCTTTCGTACTCAAATCTGCCGTGCCCAGCGCCCGCCGCAAAGTCGAAATCGGTTTCAGATATCCACGCACGACGATGTCCTCGCCGTTCGTGATCCCGCCCTCGAGCCCGCCCGCGTGGTTCGACGGCCGCACGAATCGCCGCCGCTGCGCATCATAGCCGATCGGATCCTGCACCTCGGAGCCGTAAGACACGGCGTTCTCAACTCCCGCGCCGATCTCCACCGCCTTCACCGCCTGCACCGACATCACCGCCTGCGCCAGCCGCCCATCGAGCTTCTCATCCCACTGCGCGTGGCTCCCCAGGCCCGCCGGCACGCCGTGCGCCACAACTTCAAATATCCCGCCCACCGAATTCCCTGCCCGCAAAGCCGCGTCCACCTCGGCCTTCATCCGCGCCTCGGTTTCTGCGTCAACGCAACGCAGCGGCGATTCCAGATTCGCGCACACGGCTTTGATTTCTTCCCAGGCCGCCGACCGTTCCAACCGCGCATGGCCCACCGCAACCACGTGGCTCAAAATCTCGATTCCGAACTCGCCCAGCAGCAGTTTCGCAAACGCTCCCGCCGCCGTTCGCGCGGCCGTTTCCCGCGCCGAAGCCCGCTCCAGGATGTACCGGGCGTCGTGCAAATTGAATTTCAGCGATCCCGCCAGGTCCGCATGCCCCGGTCGCGGAGCCGTCAGCGGCCGCCGAGCCGCTTCCGAGCCCTCGAAATCCTCCACCGGCAGCGCCTGCTTCCACTTTGTCTCCCACTCTTTGTTTTCCAGTCGAATCGCAATCGGCGCCCCGATCGTGCGCCCGTGCCGCACCCCGGCCATGACATCTGCCAGGTCCTTCTCAATCTTCTGCCGCCCGCCGCGTCCGTAGCCGAGCTGCCGCCGCCGCAACTCCAGGTTCACCCTCTCAAGATCCACCGGCAACCCAGCTGGAAGCCCGGAAATCCACGCAAGAATTCCCGCTCCATGCGACTCCCCGGCAGTGACAAATCTAAGTTTTCCCATCGTGTTAAGCGCTTTCGCTTCGAAGGCTTCGCATTGTACCGAACCCGCGCCACCTCACCAAGCGCCACCGGTGGCGCGGACATTCCTGTCCGCGCGCTCGTGTGCAAGAGCAGCTCGTACCCAAGCCAGGAACGAAACCCTGAAGTACCGACCATCGCAGGGCCGTCAGGTGCCCGCCCTAGCTTCTAATGGGGCGAATTTTCGCCACCGACAACCACGAATCCGAATCCGCCCTAGTCTGCCGGCTTTATCTCGAGCTCGTCGTCGCGCTCCCAGCGCCAACCGTCACCGTGCGCTCCATCACCGTCACATCCCCCGACTGTGACCTCACCGCGCTTGCCGGCCGCGCTCTCAGCAACGCCTCCCCAGACGACGGCAGCCCGTACGACTCATCGAGCACTACCAATGGGAACGTCGCCAGCCCGCTCGCCACAAATGACACATCAACTCCCGCCGCCGGTGTCGTCGCGCAGCCGTATCGTTTCCATCCTTTCTCGAATCGCAGCATCTTCGCCGAAAGCGGCGGCATCGCGACCCCGCCCATCATGAGTGAATCGACGTGGACCTCCGGCGGAAACACCAGAGCCACAAGGGGGGCCCCGCGCGGAGACGCAAGATGCGCCCGGACCTCCAATCGCCCCCCGTCCGATCTCTCACTCAGAATTGTCCATTCCGGTCCCGGCGCGCTCACCGGCTCCGCATCCGCAACGAATGCGTTCTCCGAACTCGGTAGCCAGTCAAACAGCTTTCCCTTCTGCCGCCCGAATTTCCCCGCCTGAGCCACCTTCTCCGGCAATTTCCTCCCCTCCGGCTGCACGATCCACCGGGCCTTCCGCGCAGCCGCATCCTGCAGGAACAAGAAACTCATCCGCTCGGGGGACTGTGCCGTGTACGGCGCAAGAATCCCCGCCACGATCGCCAAAACCACAGCCGCCCCAGTCGCCGCCATCCACATGGCACCACGCCAGGTTTTCGGCGCCTCGACGACAAGCGGGGCCACCGTCATTCCTACAATCGCCAGCAAAGCTGCCACCACCGGCAACGCCGGCGCCCCCATCACCGAATAAAGCGGCAGTGCAATCTCAAAAACCAGCATTCCCGCCACCGCCGCCGAAACAATAGCAGCCAGACTTTTCCCTGTCGCCGCATCGGAAAATTCCATCACCACCCCGAAAATCCCCGCCGCCGTCGCGGGCACCAGCCACACAAAACTCATCTCCGGCATCACAAACGCCGTCACCAATGCCAGCAAGCCCCACCACAACCAAACCCCGCACCAGCACTCCGCAAACCCAATGCGCCGCCCAACCCACGCCGCAACGCCCCAAGCCACCGCAAGCCCAACCAGCCATGCCGCCCCGACCAGCGCCGCCGGATGCGCCACCCACCCGCTCGGCACACTACCCACCCCGCGCAGCACCCATACCAGGGCCGCAGCCACTGCTCCTGCCGCGACAACCGCCACCGGCCACGCCACAAATCCCACTGCCAGCCCCTTCACGCGCAGCGCCCGTAGCCTGAACAGTCGCCAAACGGAGGCGACCAGCAGCAGGAACGCTATGAGTGCCAGCCAAACCGTCCGTCCCATCGGCCACCAGACCATCCGCCAAGCCGCCACATCGAAAAACACCGCTCCGCCCGCCGACGGCGTCCCCAATTCCGCATTGGCCAGCGCGCGCACCAGTCCCAACGCGTGTTCGCCCTGACTTTGGAGGCTCCCCGGGTCCAAATCCCGCAAATTGTCGAGCGGAGTGTGGTAATGACTCACATCTCCGACGAAGGCAAAATTAAATCCATCAAATCCGTGCTGCTTAAAAACCGAAAAGTCTGTATCATTCGGAAGTCGTCGATAGATCGCGTAGTAAAGTGAATTGGCGAGCGGTCGAGGAACTGCTCGCGCAAACAGGGGCATCAGCCACAGAGAGTGACTGCCAGTCTCAAACATCAGGCTGGGGCCCGAGGTTCCGCGCGCTTCCAGATTCACCGCCGCGCCCACCTCGCGAGCCCACGAACTCTGCTCGACAAAGGCCACCGCGCCGAGCAGCCCGGCTTCTTCACCCTCATCGAACAGGAAAATCACCGGATGCCGCGGCTCCGGCCCCGCTTTGAGCGCACGCGCGATCTCCAGCATGGCCCCGACGCCTGCCCCGTCGTCGCTCGCCCCCGGCCCTGCTGGCACCGAATCGTAGTGCGAGGCCAGCAGGATCGCCTTGCCCCCCTCGCTGCCGTCGAGCCGCGCCAGCACGTTCTCGACGTCCGCGCACACGCCGTCCGAGCTACACGCGAATCCACTCTCCACATGCGCTTGATATCCCAGCCTTTGCAGCTCATCAAGGATCCCCTGCCGGACCCTGATGTCCGCCGCGCTGCCCACCGAATGCGGTTCCTGGTCCCCCAGAATACCCGCCAGCATGGTCTTGGCTCGCACCGCCGAAAACTCGCCGGCCGGGGCCGAAGCGGGCCTCGGTTCCGGCGGCTGGTAACGCACCCACACCACCAGCAGCACCGCCGCCAGAACCGCCAGCGTAGCCGCCAGCCCGCCTCCCACCCCCTCCCGTTCCCCCATTGGAAGCTTGGTCATCTCCCGCCACCATTTGCTTTACAAGCCCCTTGGCGCATGCTATTTTTCACTGTTCCTCCGCTATTCCGCGCGCCAGAGCGGCGGGGGCCGTCTTTGTGGCGGCGTGCCGTTCTGCCTTTCCCGGATTCTCTCGCTCTGTGCGGGAGCCTCCCTGCTCGTATTCACGACAGTTTTGACATCTTAGAGAGGAGCCAGTCAACCCTTGCTCAAGCTTCGCAAAATCGAGATGATCGGCTTCAAGTCGTTCGCGGACCGCACCACGCTCTCTCTCGGTGGCCGCGGCATCACCTGCATCGTCGGCCCGAACGGCTGCGGTAAATCGAACATCGTCGACGCGATCACCTGGGTCCTCGGCGAGCAGAGCCACAAGTCCCTCCGCGCCGAACGCATGGCCGATTGCATCTCCAACGGCTCGGCCAGCCGCGCCCCGCTTGGCATGGCGGAAGTCTCCCTCACGATGATCGACCCCGAATTGGCGGAGGCCGCGGAAAAAATCCTCAATCGCGGAAATGAGACGCCCGCCCCGCCGGAAAGCGAAACCGCGGAAACAACGCAAGCGACCCCGGACGCCGAAGCCCCATCGGCAACGCAGTCCTCAAGCCCCGATGAAGCTATCTCCACCGAGCCGTCCGCAAGTTCCACTCCACCGGCGAAGGCCACCCGCAAGCGCCAGGCCCCGGCGGTCAAGCTGAACCCCGGCGAAGTCGTCATCACCCGTCGCCTCTATCGTTCCGGCCAGAGCGAATACCTGATCAACGGCCGCCAGGCCCGCCTGCGCGACATTCAGGAACTCTTCATGGGCCTGGGCCTGGGCCCGAATTCCTACGCGATCATCGAGCAGGGCCGCATCGGCCAGATCCTTTCCTCGCGCCCCGCCGAGCGTCGCGCCATTCTCGAAGAAGCCGCCGGCGTCAGCAAGTACAAAACGAAAAAGCGCCTCGCCGAGGCCAAGCTCGAATCCTCGAAAATCAACCTCTCGCGCGTGAACGACATTCTCCTCGAGGTCACCAAGCAGCTCGGCTCGCTCAAGCGCCAGGCCTCCCGCGCCCGCCGCTACAGCGAGATGCGCGACGAAATGCGCCGCATTCTGACCTCCGTGCTCGCCGCAAAATGGGGCCGGATGAGCGCCGATGCCGAGCGCCTCGCCGCCCAACTCAACGAGCTGCGCGAAAACGAAAACCGCCAGGCCGCCCGTCTCTCCGAACTCGAGGCCGAGCAGCGGCGCCTGGAGGCCCGCGCCTACGAACTCGAAGGCCTGCTCCGCGAAAACCAGAACCAGCGAAACCAGGTCGTGCTCGAAACCGATCGCGCCCGCAATCGCCTGAGCTACAACCGCCAGCAGGACCAGCAGCTCGAATTCCAGATCGGCCAGCTCGACCTGCAATCCTCCGACGTGGCCGAGCGAGCCACCGCCGCCGAGGCCCGCCTCGCCGCGCAGCAGGAAACCCTCGAAGCCCTTCGCCGCCAGAAAGGCGAAATTGAATCCGCCGCCGCTTCGCTCGCCGACCGAGCCCGCGCCATCGAGCAGGAAGAGCGCATGCTCGCCGCTCGCCGTGACGAGCTGACCGCTCTCGCCAGGCAACTGGCCGAGGAAATCTCCCGCGCCCGCGTCGAAGGCGCCGAGGCCTCCGAGGCCCGCCGCCACCACGCCGAATCCTTGTTGCAGGAGGAAGAAGGCGTCACGCGGCTCGCCGCCGCCTCCGAGCAGCAACTGGCCTCTCTCACCGCCGTTGAGACCCGCTGGACCGAGGCCCGCGAACGCGCCGAATCCGCCGGCCGCCGCCTCGGCGAACTCCAAACCGGCCTCGCCGAGCGCCGCCGCGAGCAGATCGCCGCCGTCGCCGAAGCCACGGAAGCGCGCGAACAGCTCGCCGCCGCCCGCGCCCGCCACGCCTCGCTCGATGAAATCCTCCGCGAGCGTGCCTACACCGCCGGCACCATCCAGAAGCTCCTCGGCCTGAACGGCGAAGGCGAGCGCCACGGCTTCCGCACCACCGGCCTGCTCTCCGATTTCGCCGAAGTCGAGCCGCGCTTCGAAACTGCCGTCGAGCAGTTCCTGCGCGACGAACTCGATTTCGTCGTCGTCGAAAGCTACGATTCCGCCCGGGCCGGCATTCACATCCTCCGCAACGAACTGGGCGGCCGCGCCACGTTCTTCGTCGATTCGCTTGGCTCGCTCCAGGTCCCTGCCGATCCCGAGTCCCCGATCGAGCGCGCGCCCGGCGTCATCGCCCGCATGGACCGCCTCGTGTCCTTCCGCCGTCCGCTCGGTGATGCCGCTAAGCATTTCCTGCCGCGTCTGCGCAACGCCTACATGGTCGAAACGCCCGCCGCGGCCGAGCAGCTCGCCCACGCCCACACGAACCAGCATTTCGTCACCGCCGACGGCACCTGGTATCACGGCCGCCAGGTCGGCGGCGGCAAGCCCGGCGAGGCGGGCCCGCTCGCGCTCAAGCGCGAATTGCGCGAACTCGAAATGGAAACCGGCCGCCAGCAGGAGCGTCTGGCCCTGTGCGAAATGCGCCTCTCGGCCCTCGAAGCCGAGATCGTGGAATTCAACGCCGGTGTCGATGAGGCCCGCACCGATGCCCTCGCTGCCGAAAAAATCGCCGCCGCCGCCGCTCAGGAACGGGAACACGCGGTCGCCGAAACCGGCCGCGTGGCCGCCGAACTCGCCGAGCGCCGCGCGCGCGTCGAGCGTTGGGGCCGCGAGCGCGATGCCGCCGCCGAGCGCGCCGAAACCGCCCAGCGCCGCATCGACGAATCCACCTCCGCCTGCCAATCCGCTGAGGCGGAAATTGAAAATTCAGCGGCCAGCCTCGCCCGTCTCCGCGAGGACCTCACCGCCGAGCAAGCACGCCTGGCCACCTCCCGGGCCGATCTCGCCGGCATGACCGAGCGCCTCGCCGGCGCCGAAACCGCCGCGCAGTCCGTCGCCGCCGAGCGCCTCGAACTCGTGAATCGGCGCGAGCAAATCGCGCGTGATCGCGATTCGCTCTCGAGCCGCCGCGCCGTTCTTTCCGCCGACAGTGCCGCCGCCGAAGTCGAGCTTCAGGAACTCGCGAGCCGCTCCGCCGAACTCGAAAAGCAAAACGGTGAACTCGACGAGCAATTCCGCCGCTCGCGCTCCGGCGCTCTCGAAACCGGCGAAACCCTGCGCGTCGCGCGCCTCGAACTCGACCAGGCCCGCGAGGAGCGCGGCCGCGTCGATATCGAGCGCGCGCGCCTTGAATCCGAAATCGAGCATCTGCGCGGCGCCTGCCAGTCCGAACTCGGCGCCCCGCCCGACCAGATCGTGGCCTCTGAATCCGCCACGCTCTCGCCCGAGGAACTGGCCGCGGCCGAGACCGCGTATCGCGAAATGAAGGAACGCATCGACTCCATGGGCCCGATCAACATGATGGCGCTCGAGGAGTTCCGCGAGTGCGAGCAGCGCTCCGAGTTCCTCACCCGCGAGCGCGACGACCTCGTCACCTCCATTTCCGATACCGAAAAGGCCATCGCCGAACTCGATCGCGCCTCCCGCGAGCGATTCGAGCAGGCTTTCACCCACATCAACGCCAATTTCGGCCAGGCCTTCACTTCCCTCTTCGGTGGCGGCATAGCCGAAATGCGACTCGGCGAGGCCGACAGCGGCGGCGAGCCCGGCCTCGACATCGTCGCCCAGCCGCCCGGCAAGCGCCTGCAGAACGTGATGCTGCTCTCGGGCGGCGAGAAGGCGCTCACCGCGCTCGCGCTGCTCATCGCCATCTTCCGCTATCAGCCGAGCCCCTTCTGCGTGCTCGACGAGGTTGACGCGCCGCTCGACGAATCGAACGTCGTGCGCTTCAACCGCATGCTCGCGGACATGTGCGGCGACACGCAATTCCTCGTCGTCACTCACAACCGTCGCACCATGGAAATGGGCTCGGCCCTTTACGGCGTCACGATGCAGGAGCCCGGCATTTCGCGCATCGTCTCGGTTCGCTGGGAAGAACCGGAAAGCGACGCCGCCTGAGCGGTCTCCAGAGCGTCCTGGTCTTCCGCACGCGCACCGCTTCGCAGCTTGCGGAAGAATTCCTCGATCCCTGTGGTCCGGGCCTTCGCTCCCGACATAAGGCGCGCAAAGCACTGGGGCTTTAGCCCCTGAAGCTGTTCAACAGGATTTTCTCCGCAAGACTCTTCCGCCGCGCCGTAAGCCGCGCCCTGTCAATGCGCCCTCCCCCGCCGAAGGCTGCACGGGTTGACAAGTGCCACAGGTCGGCTACAATACCCCCCTCGAAAAAAACCAATGGCTGCTCCAAAACTTCATCCTGTAGTTCGCGAAACCAATTTCCCGGGCGTCAAGCTCCTTGCCCGTGGCAAGGTCCGGGACATCTATGAATTCGGCGACCGCCTGCTGCTGGTTGCCACCGACCGTCTTTCCGCGTTCGACGTAGTCTTGCCCACGCCGATCCCGGACAAGGGCCGCGTTCTTACCCAGCTCTCGCTTTTCTGGTTCGAGACGCTGAAAGATGTCGTCCCGAACCACGTCATCAGCGGCACCGAGTTCCCCAAGGAACTCGATCCGTATCGCGATCACGTGCGCGGCCGCTCGATGCTCGTGCGCCGCACCGAGCCGATTCGCTTCGAGTGCGTCGTCCGCGGCTATCTTTCCGGATCGGGCTGGAAGGATTACCAGAAAACGTCGAGCGTCTGCGGCATCCCGTTGCCGCCCGGCCTGGTCGAATCCGCCAGGCTGCCCGAGCCAATGTTCACGCCCGCCACCAAGGCCGAATCCGGCCACGACGAGAACATCTCGTTTGAGGAAATGGCCTCCCAGCTCGGCAGCGAGCGCGCCGATCAGCTTCGCGACACCAGTATCGAGCTCTACCGCCGCGCCGCCGCCTACGCCGAGCAGCGGGGCATCATCATCGCCGATACAAAATTCGAATTCGGCCTCATCGACGATGAACTCATCTGGATCGACGAGGCGTTGACGCCCGATTCCTCACGTTTTTGGCCCGCCGATCAATACGCTCCCGGCGGATCCCAACCCTCTTTCGACAAGCAGTTCGTCCGCGATTACCTCGAGCGAATCCGCTGGTCGAAACAGCCACCGGCCCCCGAGCTTCCTCCCGATGTCGTCGCCGCCACCTCGGAAAAGTATCGCGACGTGTACCGACGCCTCACCGGGCACGAATTGGCCTGACCTCGATAGCGAAACACCCACTGGGCGGGAGTACGATATTGAAGGATCAACTGGAAGCGCTTGTGTCCCAAATGGTCGACCGAGGGATTCTGCTCGAAGAAGCGCTCGAGGAATTTGAGAAGAGATTCCTCAAGGCGGCGATGGACGGAGTCAACGGCAATCAGTCCCGCGCCGCCAAGATCCTCGGCATCCACCGTAACACCCTCAGCCGCAAACTCGAAAAATTCCGCCTCGACCGCCAGCCCTCCCGCCGCCGCTAACGCCCCCCTCCACGCCCCGCAACAAACGCAACCGCCCCAATCAAAGCTCCCGCCGGCTATGTCTTGTGATTCTGAGAGAGCGTGACTTTTTTGATTTTTGGCGATTTTCCAAGGCGTGGCCACGGCCCGATGTGGTAGCCACGGTCAGCGATTTCCTGACCGTGGGCCCGTCTCCATGGCCACAAGCTCGCCAAAACCCATCCACCCTTGATAGAAACGCACCCCTGCCAGCCAATGGGTGTCATCCTCATGAGCGAAGCCTTCGGCGACGAACGCAGTCAGTCCCGACGAAGTATGGCGGGAAGCATCCCGATAGCGTCGAGGTCCAGAAAACAAGAAAGCCTTCCCTGCCCGCCTCTCGTTTCCTCGAAGCATCCTACCCAGCCCAGACCCAAAACAAATACGCCGGGCGCCGCGTTCCCGCGACGCCCGGCGTTTCACTTCCCTATCGGTTCTCTTTCGAGCCTACCGGCGCTTCCCCGCCCCCGGCCGCTTCTTCCCCGGCGTTGCCGGAGGAATGTCGGCTGGATTCACTTGCGCCTTGTCCCAATGCAGCAGGAAGTTCGGCTGCGGGTCGTAGCTGGCCAGCGTGCCGGTGAAGCGGACGATGTTGTCCTTCTTCAGCCGCTGAGAGTCGGGCTGGTTCACCACTTTGACTTCCATGTTGGCGGTCGTCGCCTTCTGGATCGAGTCCGGCGTGGGACCCGTGTACACCTGCATGTCCACTCCGTCGGTCGTCGTGGTCACCGAAATGACCTTCACGGGCACCATCGGGAATTCGTTGCCGCAAACGGCCAGCCAGACGAAGTTCGCCCGGTCGCCGCCCGCTTGCAAGTCCTGCATGATCGTGAAGAGGTTGCTGTTTTGCAGATACTGCCCGAGCTGCACGCCGCTCGGCAGCGTGGCAGAGCTGGACGGCGGATCGATCGACTCGTTCGTCTGCGCCAGCTGCAGCAGTTGGTTCATTTCATTCGTCAAAAGATCCTGGCACGCCGTCTTCTGGTACACCAGCATCTGGTTCTGCAAGTATTCGCGGACCTGCTGCTCGGTCTGTCCCTTCAGGGCAATCGACCGTGCCAGCGCCCAGAACCCCTTCATGTAATCGCTCTGCCCGGCCGAAGGTCCAGGCAATGGCGCGGAAGTCGGAGTGGCAGAGGCGGATCCTTCGGCAGGAGGCGTGGCAGGCGTTGCCGCCGGTGCGGCAGCGGCGGCCGGTGCGGCCTGTTCCTGCGCCGCCTGCTGCAGGTACGCAAGACCGAGACGGAAGTAGGTCACCGGATTCTTCCCGTCGTTTTCGAGCGCGGCATGGAAGGCCTTCTCGGCGCCCGGATAATCCTTCAGAAATAGCGCGGTCAATCCCTCCGTATAAGCGAACAGCGCCGCGGGACCCTTCTTCTGCGCCGCGAACTGCTCGTCACTCATCGTCTTGGGTTTGGCAAGTCCGTCGAGTAGTTTCTGTCCCAGTTCCGCGTCGTCGCGCGCTTTCTGCGCCTGTTGCTGCGCGTCGGGAGCCTTGTCGTTGAAACTGAAGTTG
>JAGWOX010000067.1 GCA_028877145.1 Acidobacteriota bacterium
AGCCCATCTGCCGCCGCTCCGGCTTCCGCAACCGCACTGCACCCCTCGCTTCGCCCACTGCCACTTCCTCTGGTTGGCTCATGAACCTCTTATACCGATAAACCAAACCGAACGCACGAAAAAGTCACAGCCTCTCAGGATGACAGGATTTTTGTTGAGGTTGATGTGAATTTGGGGAATCAGTTGGGCTAGTTGGGGTCCTTGGTTCGATACTTCTGCTGCTGTTCTTTCTGGTTCAGTTCCCGCTGAAGCGCCATTTGCTTGTCGGCGTCCTGCTTTCTTCCCGTGCGGGCGTAGGCGATCGCCAGTTGATAATGCCCGGCGGGGTCGTCTGGCACGGACTTCACGTACTTCTCGAGAGAAGGGACGGCCTGTGCGTATTTCCCGGCCGCGTTCAGCGCGACGCCCAGCCCGAGAAACGATTCCGCGAATCCAACATCGTCCTGCGTCGCCAGGGAAAAATGCTTGATTGCCTCGGGCAGGTTCTGGGCCTCCCAGGCGAGATCGCCGAGCATGAATTCGGTTGCCGCCGAGTCAGGAACGATTTTGAGTTCCTCCTCGAATTCCTTCCGGGCCGCCTCTTTGGCGGCATCCGTCTTGGCGCCGTCGAGCAGCAGGCGGCCGAGGCGATAATGAATGCCCGGCGTGTCGGGATGTTTTTCGAGGATCTGGTGGTATATCCGGATCGCGTCCTCCACTTTTCCGTGCGATGCCATGGCCTCCGCTTGCAATTCCATGGCCTGCGCGGAATCAGGCTGCGTCATCACCAGCTTTTGCGCGGAAAGATCGGCCAGCTCGGAGAAACTGTGGGTCGTGAAGTAGAGGACTTGCGGGTTGTCGGAGAAATCACGGTTCAGCAGCGCGAGAGCCTCGACGGCATCCGTCATCCGATGAAGGCTCATGCCGCAGCGCGCCCTCGCCATCGCGGCAGTATACCGAAGCTGCTTGTCGGTGAGATGCGGGAGGGAGCCGGCGAGCAGCGGCAGCGCGCGCTCGCAAGCGCCGCGTTGGGCCAGTTGGACGCCTTGCTCGGCGCGGGAAACGGCAGTCGCCGCCGGCGTCCGAGACGTCTGGGCCGACCCGAGGACCGCCAGGGGACCGCAAGCGAGCACGACCAGAAAAATCGCACCCTGAACTTTCCGCATCGCCGAATAATCTAGCATGGTGGAATCACCCCGCAAAACCGGGCCCGAAGCCGGACGCGAACATGGGCGCGGCACAGATAGCGGTCCAAGCCCTCAGTGGCTGAAACCGTGCCCTTCCTTGAATCCAGACCCAGAGACTCTTCCGTTCGGCGCGGTCACAGCGCCGGCTCGCGGCTGTCGCCGCAAGCCTGCTCGATTTTCGCGGCGACGGCCAGAACGACCTCTTCTTCGTGCGGGCGTCCGACCACCTGCACACCAATCGGCAATCCTTCCGGCGAACGGCCCACGGGAACGACGACCGCAGGGTTGCCGAGCAGGTTGAACCACTGGGTGTAGCTCATCGCGTCCAGATACTCCACGGTTTGGCCTTCGACAATCCAGGAGCGCTCGCGGTGCCGGAAAGCGGGGATGGCGCAGACGGGACAAAGCAGCACGCGATACACATCCATCTGGGCGAGGAAATTCGCGCGCACCTCGTCGCGCATGAGCAGCGTCCCCATGAAACTCTCGAGCGTCAGCGGCGCCTCGGCCGCCACCAGGCCCCTGAAGTGGCGCAGGATCGGCCCCACTTCGTTTTCGTGGGTTTCATGCCCGGCCAGAAGCGGATCGAGCAGAAGACCACCTGCCCGGCCGAACAGCGTCCACCACAGACGGCGCGCATCCTCGAGCCCAGAGGGACGAAACGCGTCGACTTCAAATTTCTGCTCTTCAAGCGCCGCGGCGGCCGCGCGGACCGCCGCGCGCGTTTCGGGAGTGACCGGTACGCGGCCGTCGTCCTCGAAAAAGCCGACGTTCATCCGCCGCAACTCCGCCTCGCCTGGCCAGCGAACGGGCACCGGAGCGGCATTCGCGTCGCCCGAATCGGGCCCGGCCAGAACCTCGAATAACAAAGAGAGATCGCCGATCGTGCGCGCCATCGGGCCGACCACGCCGAGCGCGGCAAACGGTCCGGCCGACGGAGGAAAATGGCCGGTGGCGGGAATGCGGCCGGGGGTGGGCTTGAGCCCGCAGATGCCGCTGAAATGAGCGGGGATGCGAATCGAGCCGCCTCCATCGCTCCCGATCCCTCCGGCCGAGCACCGCGCGGCGATCGCCGCCGCTTCCCCTCCGCTCGATCCGCCCGGCGTCCGCTCGAGATCCCACGGATTGTTGGTGCGGCCATAGAGCGGATTATCCGTCTCGTAGGCCATCAGGAATTCCGGCGCGTTCGTGTTGCCCAGCAAAATCGCGCCGGCGGCACGCAACCGGCTGACCAACGGAGCGTCCCTCGCGGGAATGTGGCCGGCGCGGAGCGGGGTTCCCGTCTCGCAGCGGTAGCCGGCGACATCGATGCAGCTCTTGACCGTGAGTGGAACACCGTGGAGCACGCCGAGCGCCTCGCCGCGCGCCAGCGCCGCCTCGGCGCCCCTGGCCGCGTCCCGCGCGCCGTCCGCATCCACCGTCACCAGCGCGTTCAGGCGCGGGTTGAGCCGCTCGATTCGATTGAGATGCGCTTCCACCAATTCCACTGGAGAGAATTTCCGGCGGCGGATTCCTGCCGCCATTTGGACTGCGGAAAGAGAGGTCAGTTGGGCCGACATGTTCGTTCCCAGAGCAACCGCGTGAAATCGCTTACAGTCTAGCACTCGAGCGGGGATAGCAGGTTCGTGGCTAAAAAGTCTGCTAAAGGTCGTTGCGGACCCCATCCTGATCTGATAGTGTCTGTAAACGTTTTCGAACCACTGGGACTGATGGGCAAGTTCAGGACAACTCTCCTCGCGTTCCTCGCTCTCACCGCAGCTTACGAATACGCTTGGCCGTCCCCCTCGCTGACCTACGAAGGCTCGGTGCTGGCGCACCTCGCCGCCGGGATTCTGCTGATTCTTCTGCTGCTTCCCGTACTGCCGAAGCTCTTTCGCAACGCTTCCCTTGCCTCGCGGCTGGGTTGGGCCCTGCTTCTCGGGGGCGCTGCATTCGGCATAGTGCTCGCCTACACCGGCGACCTCCTCAACGACTCGCGGTACTTCTACACGCACATCGGCCTTTGCGCAGCCGGCGTCGCGTTGCTCGTCGCCGATTGGGCCAGGCGACGCGGTTGGCTGACCGGCACGCTTGGCCGCGCGAGTTTGCGCTTTGCCCTCGTCGTCGCCGCAGTGGCAGGCATCGCCTATGGCGCATGGTGGGAACGCACGGTGCCGTGGAACGACGCCTACCGGATCAAGAACCCGTCCATGGCGCCGGCCGGCATGGGCGAAGAAGGCGGCGGCGCCAAGGGCGCTTTCTTTCCCAGCTCGGCGACGATCGCCAATCGCAAGGAGATTTCCGAGGATTATTTCCTCGAATCGGAAAGCTGCAAGGAATGCCACGCCGATACGTTCCGCGAGTGGGATGCCTCCGCTCATCATTTTTCGTCATTTAATAATCAGTGGTACCGCCAGGCGATCGACTACATGCAAGGCACGATCGGCGTGAAGTCGTCGAAATGGTGCGCCGGGTGCCACGACGAAGCGCTGCTCTTCAGCGGCAATTTCGACCAGCCCGCGCAGAACATCGAGCACACGCCGGCGGCCAGTGCGGGCGTTGGCTGCCTGGTTTGCCATTCGATCGTCGAAGTGCCAAGCACGATGGGCCAGGGCGGCTACGTTCTGGATTATCCGCCGCTCGCGAGGATGGCGGTCAGCAGGAATCCGGTGGTGCACAGGCTGGCGGATTTTCTGATCAAACTGAATCCCGAGGCGCACCGCCGCACGTTCATGAAGCCGTTCATGACCAAGCGCAACGAGGTGGCCGAATACTGCTCCCTGTGCCACAAGGTGCACCTCGATGTGCCGGTGAACAATTACCGCTGGGTGCGCGGCTTCGACGATTACGACAACTGGCAGGCGAGCGGCGTTTCCGGCCTGGGCGCGCGGTCCTTCTACTATCCGCCGCAACCGATGGTTTGCACCGATTGCCACATGCCGCTCGTCCCGTCCAAGGATTTCGGCAACAAGAACGGACTCATTCCCTCGCACCGCTTCATCGCCGCCAACACGGCGCTGCCGTACGAGAACCGCGAGAAGAAGCAGCTCGACGACACGATCCAATTCCTCCAGAGCGACAAGGTACGCATCGATATCTTCGCCATGACGCCGGAAACCGCGCCGCTCGAAGGGCACGGGAACGTGGCGCCCGCCGCGCCCGGCATCGCGACGACGTTCGGCGTCGGCGAGGAATCGGAATTCGTGGCGCCTAAGGCTGGCGTTTCCACCGCGGCGTCTTTCGCCACGCTCACCGCGCCGCTGCGCCGCACTCGCGGAACCGTCGAGCCCGGAGAGACGGTGCGCGTCGACGTAGTCGTCCGCACGCTCGGTGTCGGCCATTTCTTCCCCGGCGGAACGGTGGATGCCTTCGATCTCTGGCTCGAACTGAAAGCGGTGGACGCCAAAGGCCACATCCTCTTCTGGAGCGGCGCGCCCGAGGACGGCGGCAAAGGGCCGGTGGATCCGAGCGCGCATTTCTATCGCGCTCTGTTGATCGACGGGCACGGGAACCCGATCGACAAGCGGAATGCGTGGGCCGAACGCGCCACCGTGTACGTCAATCTGATTCCGCCCGGCGCGGCCGACACGGTGCACTACCGCATGCGCATCCCGAAAGATGCCGTCGGCCCGATTCGCCTGACGGCGAAGCTGAATTACCGGAAATTCGAATGGTATTTCACGCAGTTCGCGTTCGCCGGTGTGCCCGATCCGAACCAGAAACCAAAGCCTGCCATCGCGCCCGGCTACGACGACACGCACTACGTCTTCACCGGTTCGACGGCCGATGCTTCCGGTAAGCGCAAGGGCATCCCGAACCTGCCGATCGTGGTGATTGCGAGCGACCATGTGGACCTGAATGTCGCGCCCGCAAAAGCACCGCTGCCGAAACCGCAAATCGTGCTGAATGCCGACGACTGGCAGCGCTGGAACGATTACGGCATCGGACTCCTGCTGCAGGGGGATTTGCAGGCCGCCTACGCCGCGTTCGAGGAAGTTTCGAAAATCGCGCCGAATCTCCCCGACGGCTGGAACAACATGGGGCGCGCGCAGCTTCAGGAAGGCAACCTGGCCGAGGCGGCGCAACTTTTCCGTCACGCGCTCGAAGTGAAACCCACGCTGGCGAGCGCCCATTTCTTCACGGCCCAGGTCCTGCGCGATCAGGGCAAATACGCGCAGGCTATTTCCGAGTACCGGACGGCGCTCGCGCAATATCCCTACGATCGCGTGGTGCGCAACGAACTGGGCCGCACGTATTTCCTCGAGCGGCAATACGAGCAGGCGATCGCCGAGTTCCGCAAGACGCTCGCGATCGATCCCGAAGACCTCGAGGCGAATTACAACCTGATGCTCTGCTACACCGGCCTCGGGCAGCCGAAGATTTCTCACGAGTTCGAGGTGCGCTACCTGCGGTTCAAGGCGGACGAGGCTTCGCAGTCGCTGATCGGCCCCTACGTTCGCGAGCACCCGAACGCCAATAACGAGCGGCAGCCCGTGCACGAGCACGATTCCGTGCCGCTCAAATACATCACGAGCGCGGGCGCTTACGATCCCCCCGCTCCGGCAGGGGGCTATCAATGAGGATTCGAAACGCGAAGCGATGGCTTCCGCTGGTCGCCGTGGCCGCGGCCTTGGTGACCGCGCGCGCGAAGAACCCTCCCGCCGCTCCCCAGCCTCACTTCGTCGATATCACGCGCCCTGCCGGCATCAACTTCGTCCACAACAATGGAGCGTTCGGCGAGGAATATCTGCCGGAAACGCTCGGCTCGGGCGTCGCCTTCATTGACTACAACAACAGCGGCCGCCAGAGCATCCTGCTCATCAACGGCGAGGACTGGCCCGGACATCCAATCCACCACGGCCCCACCACGATGGAACTGTGGCGCAACAACGGCAACGGCACCTTCACCAACGTCACGCGCCAGGCCCATCTGAACGTGCCAATGTACGGTATGGGCGTCGCTGTCGGCGATTACAACAACGACGGCTGCGACGATATCTTTGTGACCGCCGTCGGCCAGAACCACTTGTTCCGCAACAATTGCAATGGAACGTTCACCGACGTCACCAGGCAGGCCGGGCTGTGGGGACCCCAGGAATTCAGCACGAGCGCGGCGTGGGTCGATTACGACCGCGACGGCTCGCTCGATCTCCTCGTCGCCAACTACGTGCAGTGGTCGCCGAAAACCGACCTTTACTGCACGATTGACGGGAAAACGAAATCCTACTGCACGCCCGAGGAATACAAGGGCGAATCGCTCCGCCTGTGGCACAACAACGGTAACGGCACTTTCACCGACGACACGAAAAAGGCCGGCCTCTGGGATCCCACCGCCAAGAGCCTGGGCATCACCATCGCCGATTTCAACGGCGACGGCTGGCCCGACATCGCCGTCAGCAACGACACTCAGCCGAACAAGCTCTACATCAATAATCGCAACGGCACGTTCACCGAACAGGGCGTCACCTCCGGCATCGCCTTCAGCGGCGACGGCGTGGCCCGCGGCGGCATGGGCATCGACGCCGCCGACTACGATCACTCCGGCCGTCCCAGCCTGATCATCACCAATTTCTCGAACCAGATGCTGGCGCTCTATCACAACGAGGGGAACGGCCTGTTCGTCGACGACGCGCCCCACTCGGAAATCGGCCGCGCCAGCCTGCTCACGCTCGGCTTCGGCTGTTTCTGGCTGGACTACAATCTGGATGGCTGGCTGGACCTATACGCCGCAAACGGCCACATCGATCCCGGCATCAACGCGATTCAGAAGCAAGTCCACTACGCCGAGCCGCCGCTGCTTTTCCGCAATCTGGGAAACGGCCGCTTCGCCGACGTGACTTCACATATGGGCACGGCATTCAATCAGACCCGCGTGGCGCGCGGCGCGGCCTATGGCGACGTGAATAACGACGGCGCTCCCGACATCCTGATCTCCACCAACAGCGGCCCGGCGGCGCTCTTCCTCAACGAAGGCGAAACGAATCACAGCCTTCGCATCCGGCTGGTCGGCGTAAAATCGAATCGCGACGGCATCGGCGCCGTCGCCGACGTGCGCGCGGGCGGCATGACGCAGTCGGAGATGCTGCGCAGCGGTTCGAGCTATCTCTCCTCGAGCGAACTGGTGCTCACCTTCGGCCTCGGTTCGAACACAAAGGCCGATTCGGTGGAAATCGACTGGCCCAGCGGCCGGCGTGACCAGATGACGAATGTAGCGGCCGATCAACTGATCACCGTCAAGGAAGGCGCCGGAATCATCGCCAGGAAACCCCTGAACAGGCGTGGAGCTTGGTGAACAAATTCCGTAGACGATATATTTCCTCGACCGCAATTCTCGCGCTGGCGCTCGCGGCAGCGTGCACCTTGTTCGCAATAGCGCGGAATTCGCTTCCCGCAAGCGGCCCACAAGCGCGGGCGGAACAATTTCCCTCCCAAGAGCGCGAAGCCGTGCGCCAGAACAACCTCGGCGTCGCCTACATGAACCGCGAAGCGATCGCGGAAGCGCTTGGCCATTTCCAGCAGGCATACAAACTCGATCCGAAGCTTTCCGTCGTCCGGCTGAATGAAGCGATCGCCCTGCTGAACACGCAGAAGTACGAGCCGGCCCGAGCCATCTTCGACGAGATCGTGAAGCAGGACCCACGCAATCCGTATGCGTGGTTCAACCTCGGCCTGCTCGAAATGGATACGAACAAGCCGGAAGCGGCGCTCGACGCTTTCGAGCGCGTGGCGCGCATCGATCCCGAAGACGCCGACACGAGGTTTTTCATCGGCAAGCTGAACTTGCAGCTTCGCCGGTATCCGGCGGCGATCGCCGCATTCGAGAGCGCCCTCAAAATCGATCCCTTTCACGTTTCGGCGGAATTCGCTCTGGCGCAGGCTTATATGCGCTCCGGCGATCAGGCCAAAGCGCGCGAGCATCTGGCCCGCTTCCAGCACCTCACCACGGCTAAGCTCGGCGAGCCGATGACGCTCGTCTACGGCCAGCAGGGAAAATATTCGCAGGCGGTTGCCGCAGCGGGCGGGGTCGAATCCGTGCCGCCGGAAATTCCGGTGCGATTCGTCGATGTGACAAAAGACTCCGGCCTTCCCACCGCCGTTCGACCCGCGCCCGCCGACCTGGCATCGACCGCCGCGGGCTATCTCGGCTCCGGCGCCTGCGTCTTCGATTACGACGGCGACGGCAAGCCCGACATTCTCCTCGTAAATCTGAATGGCGCCCCCGCGCTCTACCGCAACGCCGGCAACAGCCGCTTTGCCGACGTGACAAAAGGATCGGGCATTGCGATTCCCGGCCCCGGAATCGGCTGCACGGTCGGCGACTACAACAACGACGGCCGTCCTGATCTCGCCATCAGCTACGACAACGGCATTGCCCTGTTCGAAAATCAGGGCGGCGGAAAGTTCGTCAACGTCACGAAGCAGGCGGGTATCAACACGACGGGACTCGTGCTCGGCCTCACCTTCGTCGATTACGATCACGACGGCGATCTCGACCTTTATGCCGTGCGCTTCCCCAACTCGCCCGTCAACCGCTCCACCGGCGCGATGGCGATGCCACCGGGCATGCCTTTCGCCCCGAACGTCCTGTGGCGCAACGACGGCAACGGAAAATTCACCGACGCCACCGCGGCCACCGGCCTCCAGGGCTCCGGCCTCAACGTGGCGGCCACGCTGAGCGATATCAATAACGATCGCGCCGTCGATCTCGTGCTCACCGGGATGCGCGGCGGGACGGCAATCTACCTGAACCCGCGCGAGGGCGAATTCCGCCGCATCGAGCCTTGGGCGTCGCCCTTTTCCGCACCGACGGTCGGCGTCACGGCGCTCGATTTCAATAAAGACGGCTGGATGGACCTTGCATTCACGCAAGGAACGGCGCCGGGATTGAGTCTCTGGCGAAACGCCGACGGCAAGAAATTTGTAAGCGTTCCCTTCCCTCATCTCGATTGGGCTCGCGGCTGGGGGCTCACAGCGCTCGATTACGATAATGACGGCTGGGTGGACCTGGCCGCCGTCGGCACGGACGCGCAGGGCAAAGGCCACATCGCTCTCTTCCGCAACGAGGGGCCGGCAGGATTCCGCGACGTCACACGCCAGGTGGGACTCGACAAGATTCATCTGCGCCATCCGCGCTCGATCATCGCCGCCGATTTCTACGGCGATGGCACGACCGATCTGCTCATCACGCAGAACGACGGCCCGCCGGTGCTCCTGCGCAACGTCGGAGCGAATCGCAATCACTCACTCGCGCTGAAATTCGAGGGAACGAACGACAATCGCAGCGCGCTGGGCACCAAGGTCGAAATCTTCTCCGGCACGCAGCATCAGAAATGGGAAATCGCCGGCGCTTCGGGCTACCTCGGGCAGGGACCGGCGACGCTCACCGCGGGACTCGGCTCGCGAACCGAAGCCGACATCGTGCGCATGCTCTGGCCCACCGGCGTTTTGCAGGACGAGATTCACATCGCGGCGGGCCGGCCGCAACTGATCAACGAGATCGATCGCCGCGGAAGCAGTTGCCCGCTGCTTTTCGCCTGGGACGGTCACAGGTACCGCTTCATTTCGGACCTTCTCGGCTCCGGCGTCGTGGGCCACTGGATCGCTCCGGGCCAACGCAACATTCCCGATCCTTCCGAGTATATGAAGCTCGACGGCGCGATGGTGCGCCCGCGCGACGGCCGGCTCAGCTTCCGCCTGCTCGAACCGATGGAGGAACTCGATTATCTGGATCAGGTGCGCCTGCTCGCCATCGACCATCCGGCCGGCGTCGACGTCTATCCCAACGCCCGCTTCTCCATGGAACCGCCATTTCCGCGATTCAAGGTGATCGTCAGCCGCGGCGCGCATCCGCCGCTCGGAGCGTGGGACGGCGCCGGGCACAACGTCTTGCCGCAGCTCCTGAAACGCGATCATCGATTCGTCGAAGGTTTCGCGAGCACGCCGTTCGCGGGGATTGCCGCAATGCACACTCTGGAGCTCGACCTAGGAGCGTGGAATCCGCGCCGCCCGCTGCGGCTGCTGCTCACCGGGTTCACGGATTATTTCAGCGCCAGCTCACTTTACGCCGCCTCGCAAGCGCGGCTGAAACCCGTCGCGCCATACGTCGAAGCGCTCGAACCGGATGGGCGTTGGAAACGCGTTGTGGCCGATATGGGCTTTCCGGCGGGGCTCGAGCGGACGATGGTCGCCGACCTCACCGGCCGTTTGCCGGCCGGCACGCGACGCGTGCGTATCGTCACGAATCTCAAGGTCTATTGGGACCAGATCCTCGTCGACAACGCCCCGCGCGATATTCCGGTCCACGTAGTTCCGGTTCCGCTCGCGGGCGCCCGGCTCGAATTCCGCGGCTTCCCGCGTGCCATCGAAGGGCATCCCGAAGCCGATCTTCGTTACGACTACGACGACATCAGCCCCACCGGCCCCTATGCTCGGCAAGTGGGAGATTACACTCGATACGGCGACGTCCTTCCGCTGCTCACGCATGCCGACGAGGAGGATGTGGTTTTTGGCTCGGGTGAGGAAGTCGCGGTGGAATTCAATCCTTCATCGCTGCCGCCGCTGCCGCGGGGATGGAAGCGCGACTACTTTTTCTACGCCAACGGTTTCGACAAGGACATGGACTTTTACGCCAAAGACGGCGGCACCGTCGCGCCCATGCCCTTCCACACGCTGATCCCCTATCCGTATCGCGCCGGCTTCGCCTATCCCGATGACGCCCGGCATGTCCGCTACCAACTGGAATACAACACCCGCTCGGTCGCCGGACCCGTGGGAAATACATATCGGTTTCAGTATCGGAGCGAGCCGCCTCACTGACGCCCAGCGCCGGTCTACTACGGGCTATTTCTGCGGGCCGGAACCTCTCAAATCCTGACGATCTCTACGTGTGCCTCTGCCGCTGGCAAGGCCTGTTCCGAAGAGGGACAAGGGGACGTAATCAATTGGAGAAACATCCTTCCCAAACATTCCTCGCCGCGGTGAAACCAGTCTAACCTGCAAGACATAGTCGCGGCCGACAAGGGGAGTGTCGTCACGAAGGGAACACCGTTTGCCAAAACCCATTGATGAACCTGGACGGCAGACGCGGCATTTGTAAGGAGGATTTCCTTCCATGGACATCGTGCACCGAATCTGGTCACGGGAACCCGCGTCGGCGGATACGGGCCTTTCCCTTGCGGAACGGCTGAAACAGCTTACCGAGGAGAAACCCTCCGACGAGAGCGAAAAGCCCGGCAAGACGGGCAAACAAGCTCAGTCCGCGGCTTCTTCCGCAAGCGCTCCAGATTCGCCGGTGACCGTTGCGACCGATGTAGACCCGCCAGCGGAAGGAGAATCCTCGGCGGAGACGGAGGCACTCGATTCAGAGGACGGCCGAACGGGAAAACCAGCCGCGAACGCGCAGCCGGATTCTTTCGCGACGGCTGCGGAGATGAAAGCACACAGCCCGGCGGACAAGCTGGCGTCCGCCTTTGCCCATGGCCCTCAAAGCGGTGCGAATTCACCATCCGGCCCCGGCAGAAAAGTGTTCCGCGCGCCGAGATGGGGCAGCAAGCCGGAGAACTTGGAGTCCGCGGATCGCGACGAATCGAGTCAAGAAGTCACCGGGTTGTCGGCGCAGGTTCGCCACGAAGACCCCTCGCTCTCGCCGGCATCGGCGGAATTGGACCCGCAACTCCTGGAGCAGATCAAGGAAGCCGTCGATCGGGCGGAGAAGAACGGAGAAACGGCGCTGTCGTCGGTCCACGAATTCCTGGCCGAATGGCAATCCGCCCAGCAGAAATTCGAAGCCGGAATTCAGGAGCGCCTCGATGGCGCGCTCGCGCAGGTCGAACGCCGGCTGTCTTCCCCGGTGCTGCCCGAGAACTTCGCCGAGCAACTCGAACAGAGAACGCGGCAGGCAACCGACCACATTCTCCGCGAAGTGCAGGCACAGGCGCGGGTGATGCTCAACGCCGTCGCCGGCGAATTGCGCTCCTTCCGCGACGAATTCGGCAAGGAAATCCAGGAGCGCACGGGAACGCTCGACCGGGCCGCGCAGCAGGCGCTCGAGTGGAAAGAAAAACTCGATGCGTCGCTTCCGCGCGCGGAAGAGGTTCTCCGCTCGCTTTCCGTTGCCAGGCGGGAACTTTCCGCCCAGGTGCAGTCCGCGTCGACGGACGTCGAAGCGCAGTTGCAGAGTTCGCGCGAGGCGCTGCGGCAGGAAATCGAGTCGGAAACGGCGTCATTGCAGAGACTCCTGGAGGAGCGTCGCCAGGGCGAAGAGCGCTTCCGAAAGGAGATCGAAAAGTTCCAGCGGGAATCCGCGGCGGCGTGCGATGTACTCGGCAAACTGGCCGACCATTCGATCGAACGTCTAAACGCAGAAGCCGAGGAAGCCACCGGCCGCGTCCGGGCCGGACTGGAGAACCTGGCCACGGAGGTGGAGCGGCGCATCCTCTCCGGCGGCCTGGTGGAAAGGGCCACAGGCGAGATCGAGACGGCGGCGCAAGCCGTGGTCGAGCCGGCCATCGAACGCGTGAAGAGTGCCGGCGCCGAGGCGGAATCCGCCGCCGACTCCCTTAATCGCGCCGGCCAGGAAGTGGTCGGCCGGATGGGCGCGGCGCGCCAGGAAATCGAAACGCGGCTCGACGCGTTGATGGGCGAGCAGCAGGGCTTGCTCGAAGCGTCGATGGCCGGATTCCACCGCAAGGCCGCCGAAGAGTTGGGCAATCTTGTCGAGCGCGTTGTGGCGCAATCCTCCCAGCAACTCGACGAACGCCTGCAGGTCTTGTGTCAGGATCTGCTTGCTGCCACGAGCAAACAGATCAACGGCGCGGCCCGATCCACGTTGAGCACCCTGCATCAGGGACTGAAGGAAGTCTTCGAACCGGAAACCAACGAAGCCGAAGCCACCTCCACCGATCTTCCGGAGAAAGAGTGACGTCCCACGGCTTCGTTTGCTGCCCCCACCGATCGCGATCCATCCCTATGGGCAGGAATGGATCGCTAAGAGCCCCATTTTTTAAATGTTGCGCAGGCTCTTGAAACAGCCCTATTGGTTCACTCCTTTTCTGGTGCTAGGCTTCCAGAAGAGTCCGGGGCTGCCCCCGAAGAAACTCTCAGAAAAGTACACCGCTTTTTATTCCGGGAATCGAGAGTGGCCGACTTATTTTGCCCAGCGACATCCTTTGGAGGCTCCATGAATTCTCCATTCCATCGAGCAGGCGCCCCCGCGAAATTCGACCGAGGCACATTCGACCTTGAATCTGCGTCCACCTCGCTGGGTCCGCCGCCTGACGCTCTTTCGACCGCACCCTCGTCACGGAGATCGTTTCTGCAGACGATCGCGGGAGGAACGGTGGCCGGATTGGCCTCAGCGGCCGGTTTGGAGATCCTGAAGCCCCGACCGGTCCTGGCGCAGAGTACACTCACTCCCGACGCCGCACTGCGGGAGTTGATGGAAGGCAATCGCCGATTCGCGGCTGGACGCCTGACCGCATACGAGCAGGATCTTGCCGTTCTGAGGCAGCATACGATCGAGAAGCAGGAGCCCTTCGCCGCCGTTCTGTCCTGCGCCGATTCTCGCGTGCCGGTCGAGCTGGTTTTCGATCAGAGCATCAATCACATTTTTGTCACTCGCATCGCGGGCAATATCGCTACGAGCGAGATCATTGCCAGCCTCGAATATGGCGCCGCAGTGCTCGGGCCCAAGGTGATCCTGGTGATGGGACACGGCGGTTGCGGCGCGGTAAAGGCCACGATGCAAGGCAAGACCGTGCCCGGGCAGATCAGCGCCCTCTATCCGCATATCCAACTCGCGGTGAACCAGGCAGGATCCGACCTGGACGCCGCAATCAAGGCCAACGCGAAGATCCAGGCAGCCCTTCTGCGCGATTCCTCCACCGTCATCTCCGCTTTGGTGAAAGAAAGCAAGCTGAAGGTTGTCGCCGCCTATTACGACATTGCCACCGGAATCGTTACCTCTCTTGAGTAGCCGACAAATTGCGGGATGTCCCGCAGGCAGACGGCCTTGCAACCTCATAAAAAATGACAGTCGCCGACCCCGCCGACTGGCGCCAGGCTTGCCTTCTCCGGGCACAGCCGCTGTCCGCCTGGGGTCCTCTCCAGATGATCGAGCTAGGGTTGCTGCTAACGAACGATGTTTGTCTGGACGGCGTCGGGCTCGTAACCTTCGTCTTGGAGGAGTTTGCCCGCGACCGCGCGAAGCGTCTGTTCGTCGGCGTTTTTCGGCGCGTCGCAATGGCGGTGGATCACTTCCTCTCCGCTCTGAATTCGAACCTGCCATCTGGACTTAGGAGCGTCCCAGGAGACTTCGACACGATCGGCACGCATGGCCACCCCCCGTCAAAAGTCACGCCATTGTAATACGCATTGCGGCGCGGCTGAACGGGCAATTGCGGGCCCCACGGAGAACGATTCCGTTCAATTCGAGGCGCTCCGGGTGTATAAGAGCTTTCAACCGAGAGGTCTAATTAGAAATCCCGGCCTTCGTAACGCTCACAGGGCACTGGAAAGAGGATGGAACGGATTGCAGAATCGTCGCCGCGTTTCAAGGCCAGGATTACTGGTGTGTTTTATTTGCTTACGATGTTGACGGGGATATTCGCGCAGGGCTTCGTCAGCGAGAAGCTGGTCAAATGGAGCGACGCCGGTGCGACGGCGACGAACATCCTCACGCACAAGAGCCTGTTTCAGCTCGGTTTCACCGTCTATCTCATCGAAATGGCGTGCCAGATCATCTTCACCGCACTCTTTTATGAATTGCTGAAGCCGGTGAGCCGGAGCATCTCCTTGGTTGCGGCATTCCTCGGTCTTGCCGGCTGCACGATCAAGACGGTGAGCCGCCTCTTTTACATCGCGCCGCTGTTTGTCTTGGGAGGCGCGCACTACTTGAGTGTATTTACCGCGGAACAGTTGCAGGCGCTGTCGCTGCTCTTTCTCAAGGTGAACGACCAGGGCGCCGCGGTTGCGTTGGCATTTTTCGGATTCTATGCGCTCCTGACGGGCTACCTCATTGTGCGGTCCACTTTCCTGCCTCGAATCCTCGGCGTGTGGTCGATGCTCGCAGGGTTGGGCTGGATGACCTTCCTGTATCCGCCGCTCGGATATCGCCTGTTCCTCTACCTCGCCGTCTTCGGCTTCCTCGGCGCAGCAGCGCTGATCTTCTGGCTCCTCGTGTTCGGCGTTAACGAACAACGGTGGAAGGAGCAGGCCGGCGCGGCGGCTTCAATGCGCGCATAAAGTCTTCTCGCATTGCCGCTGCCTCCGGTGATTCCGCCGGAGTGACTGAGGATAAATCGCCTCGGCATTCACAACATCGCCTACAAACACCGAGGGCCGAGCGTGCAGCCTGGGCGATAGTTCAGGCTTCTCGGCCCTCGGTGTGAACGTCGAACGTCCGTGCGAAGAACGGGAGTCGCCCAAGGGCCGCACATGCGTGACGGTCCAGGACCGTCAGCCCCCGACGATTCAATGCAGTGCTTGACAAGAAGGTAGCCCGAACAAACGCTCGCAGTCAACAATCCCCTTGCGACGGCATCGAGGAAGTTTGGCGTATTCGGATTTCAAGCGCCTTGCTGGTAAAGGCCGAGGACGTTCCCGGCGGGATCGCGAAAGCGGGCAGCGATTTCAGGAGCGTCGACGCCAATCGGTTGGGCGATTTCGCCGCCGTTGGCGACGATGGCTTCGAGCGTCGCCTCCACGCTGTCGACCATGATGTAGATCATCAGGCCGGGCGCCGATCCCGGCGGACGCCCAAGAACCCACGTGCCACTCACTTCCCCGACGCCGTCGTCGAAGGCGGTGCTGCCGTCCGTTCGCCGGCGAATGTTCCAGCCGAAGGCGCGATGGTAGAAATCCGCCGACCGGGCGACGTCTGTGGCGGGAATTTCGATGTAGCAAATCTTGCCGTTGGCAAAGGTGGGCGGCATGAGTGTACCTCCAATGGGAGGGAATTTTAGCATGCGCGCGCAATCGCATAAGCACTTGACGTTGCTCCGAACCGGGAACGAGCTCTCATGGTCGGCTTTGAAGACCGGAAGGATCAGTGTGCCCTTTCCCATGCGGCCTTGCCCGGAAACCCGCCTTTAATCCCCGCGTATGAGCTTGCCCCAGGGCAACGACGCGATCACGGCCCTGTGCCACCTTAGACGTAAAGAATCTGTCCAGGACCAACCCCATTCGTGAGTACTCCTGGCCATCGAGAGGAAGAAGTGAGCATTAACGAGTCAGTAGTCCGTATCCTTGTTGTCGACGATTTCGAGCCT
>JAGWOX010000334.1 GCA_028877145.1 Acidobacteriota bacterium
GACAGTATTCCGCTCCATCTCAAGCTGCTACAAAAAAATCAATACAAGGCTCGCCGAGCGAAAAGCCTTTAGGCAAATGGGTCGAGCCTGCGATTCACGCAACACAAAGTGTAGCGCCGCTCGTCAGATAACGACGCGACATGAAAATCGAGAGGAGAAAGTAAATGCCCGTGAAGAACCCGAAAGAAGCCTTTGTGTACCTGCTGAGCAATGTGCGGCAGGCACAAGAGAGAACGACTACGATCCTGGACGAGATTAGCAAGGTCGCCCAGCATCCGGAGATCAAGGAAGCGTTGGAGGCCCGCCACTTCGTGAACGAGAAGATCCTGAGCACGCTGGACGAGGCCTTCAAGATGATCGGCGAAAAGCCCATGCCGATCTCCACCCGGCTGCAGGAGGTTTTCCTCGAGGACTTCCGCAAGGAATTCAATGAGATTCAATCCCCCGAAGCAAAGCGCCTGTTCATCCTGGCGAAGCTGATCCATCTGTTCCATCTGCGCGTGGGCGAGTACGTGGCTCTGATCGCGGCAGCCGACATGACCGGCAATTACGGCGTCGGCGTGCTGCTCGAGAGTTGCCTCGCCGACAAGCTTGCGTTCGCGGAGAGGACCCGCCGCGCGCTCCGCAAGATTGCCGAGGTGAGAATCGCCGAGAAGGCGGCGTAAACCTGGAATCGACCTATCGTTGTGCCCCGCCCTACCAGAGGGCGGGGCTTTTTATTTCCGCATTTGCGGCGGCAACCGGCGCCCGCGAAAACGGGCAAATTCAGTGGAACGGCAACTCGTAACGCAAACCCGCGCGAGCCGCAAAGGGGAGTCCGATTTCCGGGACGGGCGTGGCCTGGACGGCGTACTGCTGGTTGAAAAGATTTTCTGCCGCGAAGAACAACTGTACGCCATGGCCCATCTCGCGCGCCGCTGTCGCATCGAGAACGAAAAACCGGCCGAGCGGGAACAGGTTCAGGTCGTCGTCGTATTGCTTGCCCACGAAGCGGCCGTCGACACCGATGGTGAAATTTTCGCCCCAGGCGTAAGTACTCCCGAACGATAGGGCGTAGCGCGGCACCTGCGGCACCCACAACCCAACGAGCGCGGGATTCGCGGGGAAACTCGTGACCACGGCGTTCGCGTACTGATAGCCGGCCGAAAGCTGCCACCGCCGCGTGAGTTGCACGTCGGAATCCAGTTCGAAACCGGCGGAGCGAAGCCGTCCCAGATTTTGACGTTGGCGCAGGATCAGCGCGGGCGTGATCGAGAGCGTGACGTTGGCGATCGGATCCCTCACCACGTTCCAGAAAACGTTGCCGCGCACTTGCGCCCGCCCTCCGGCCAGATTCCAGCCCAGCCCCGCTTCGCCGCCGGTAAGGCGCTCGGCGGTCAGCGCGGCGTTCTGGCTGGTGACGACGTTGCCGACGCGAAAGGAGCGATACAGCTCGTTCAAAGTCGGCGCCCGGAACGCCTGATAGACTGCCGCGCTGAACCAGGCTCCCTTGCCCAGTTGATCGAGGACCGTGACGCGCGGGCTGAAGGCATCTTCGGTTCGATCGGCAAACGGCGTCGTGACGGGCGGACCCGGCGGTGCGAGCGGCGTGCGGGTGGTGGAACCGTTGAAATTCCGCCAGTGGTCCCAACGGCCGGTCAGGGTCACGAGCCAGCGCGAGCCGATGCGGATCAGATCTTCGCCGAACACGCCGGTCGATCGCTGTCGTCCGCCGGAGGCGGTCAGCGCCGTCATCACGCCGCTCGGCGCGAACAGCTGCTCGTTGCTCACACCGAGCACTTCGTCCGCGTCCAGGCCCGCAACCAGAGTTTGCCGAGCGCCCAGGCCGCGGGTCCATAGCGCGCTGCCGCCGACCATCTGCGAAGGAACGAGCTGGCTGTTCGTCAGCCGCTCGCTCATGCGATCGGGTGCGACGGCGGAGAAGGTCTGCGCGAAATCTTCCGCCTCACCGTAGAACCGCAGCGAGAGGAAACCGAAATTGCCGAGCGGAGTGTCGGCGCCCAGCGCACCTTCACCAAGGCTGGTGCTGTTTGTCTGGAGCGGGGTGCCGTTGCGACGCGATTCGTTGTAATACCAGCCGCGGCCGAAAATGCGCGCCTGGGCGCCGATGTGGCGCCCGATCGTCAGATCCAGCGTTTCGTGCGTCGATCCGGCCGGCGTATCCACGCTGCCGCGATAGGGTTCGGGAACCAGGATGTAGCCATCGGTGTGGAAAAGGCCGGCGCCCAGTGTCGATTCCCACGCGCCTTTCCGGCCTCCCGCCCAGAGCGAAAAATCCGGAGTGTTCTGGTTTCCGTAAGAGGTTTCGAGCGAGAGTCCCGCCGGCACGGACGGCCGCGTGAGAAATTGAACCACGCCGCCCAGAGCGCCGCTGCCGTAGATGCTCGATGCGCCCTCCTGCAAGACTTCGACGCTATCGACCGATTCTCGCGGCACGCGGCCCCAGTAGACCCAGCCGCCGAAAGGATCGTTCAGTGGGAAGCCGTCTTCGAGGACCAGGGCGCGGCTCGCTCCGCTGGCTGCCAGCCCCCGCAAGGTCACGCCCTGAATCGTGGGATTGGCTACGCGGCTGTCGGTGCGGCGGAACAGGCTGAATCCGGGAACCTGGCGGAGAGCGCCGTCGAGCGAGAGCGCCGGAATGTTCGCGAGTTCGGTCGAGGTGATTCGTGTTTCGCCGAGAGGCGTCTCGGAGATCGGCGTCGGCGTTCGCGTTGCGGTAACAACAATCTGGCGCGTCTGGGTCGCCGGCGCCAAAACAAGCGTCACGTGCACGCTTTGTTCTTGCAAAGTGGAGATGGTTTGCCCCGCGGTTTTGAAACTTTCGGCTTTGGCCAAAACCGTGCACGACTTCGCCTTGGGCGCGTTGAACCAGAATGTGCCGTCGCGGCCGGACATCGTGCTCGCGGAAAATGATCC
>JAGWOX010000068.1 GCA_028877145.1 Acidobacteriota bacterium
CTTCGAGCAACACGCCGAGGTGGTACAACTCGCGCGAACTGGCTGAAGAAGGCGGTGGCGAATCGACGCGCTCGAGCAAATCCTCGATGCGGCGCTCCTCGCCCGCGAAAATCAGTTGGAAGGAATTGGCAAAGCCGAATTCGATCGTGTCGTTCGGGTGAAGCTCCTGGCGGCCACCCGCTTTCTGCTGGTTGACGAACGTGCCGTGCCGGCTGCCGAGATCCTCCAGGAAAAACTGGCCTGACTCCTCAACGATTTGCGCGTGCTGGCGGCTGATGCGGCCGTCGCGCAGGACGAGGTCGCAATCGGCCTGGCGGCCGATCTTGAAGGGAGACGCACCCAGTTCCACGTTGCGGCGCACGCCGCCCGGCTCCACCACAATCAGTTTCGGATTGCGCGTCATCGGCACAGGATGCCGGCCCCCTTCGACCCGCGGCTCGCTGGCCGCCCGGCTGGCTAATCTTAGGCGATGCGGGCCGCTCTGTAAACTCGCTGGATGGTGTATGTTGCGGTCCGTCAAGGGCTGGGCGCGTCAAGGCTTTTCGAGGCGAACTGGCACAAGTCGCGGCATGAAGTGTCACAAGGTCGAACGGCACTATAGATAAGTGGTCTATTTTCAATCCAAAGAATTTGCGAAGTGTCACTAGCCGGGTCGCCTGCGTGAAGGTGACACTTCGCGAGCGGATCGCGCATTAAGCTAGAGTTCAGGCAGGAGTGGAAGCGGGGATTTTTACACGTTCGCCACGCGGTAGCGTAATGGGGAATGGCTCAGCGCTGCAACTGGAGGATATACGTAAGCGTAAGAGCGAGCGAAAACCGGCGGGACGGTAGCCAATTCGCCAGCGGTTAGGGATCATCAATGGGGCTGAGTTGGCGGTTTGATTTGCTGGCCGACCTTCACGGAAAAGAGCAGGAAATTCTCGAAGGTGTGATCGATGATCATTTGGTGGTCGTCGAGATCGTCGAACTCGGTGTATGAGGCGGCAAATTGGGGGAGCCAGATGCGCACGGGCCGGCTATGGAATTGCACAGGTCCGTAATCAATGGAGAACCATGAGTTGCGGATATGCATTTCCGGGATGGCCGCCAGCAAAACGGTTTCGAGGTGAACTATCTCTCCTGAACCGGCGCGGACCCATGCGCGCCCTTCCATCCTCGCTACGTGCACACCGCCGCTGCTGTCCGTGTATGACCACGTGTGTCCCTTTGCGTTCGCCCGCTGCTCGAAATGAATGACCCAGCTAAGTTGTCCCTTCCAATTGGTCTCGCCGTCGCACTTCATGTCGTAGCCGGCTTGCAGCTTTGGGAGAAAAATGAAGGCAAGACCCGGAAGGCCCCTATCCCACGCAGTGGCGGGAAAAGGTCGAGTTCCCTTCGTCGGCGTACGGGCCTCCTGGACCGAAGCGCCCCAGGGCATTGGCGTTAGTATCGCAACATATTCGAACGTGCCACTCCGGGAGATTCGAGGTTCGTAGGTCGTGCCAGTGAACTGGTATTGAATTGTCTCGTCGGCGGTGAAGTTCGAGAGGTTATCTTCGAGTTCCTCAGCGCGGACGCCGGCTTGCCGCAAGACGCCAGACAGATTGCAGGCCGAAGCAGGGGCGACGAGTTTAAGGTGGGCATTTACGTTCGGCGGATCCCAGTTCATGGAACGGCTGGTGGGCTGCTTTCCGACATCGCTGGGTCGGTGGTTGGAGGCATTTGCTAGGGTCGAGAGCAAAGCCGCAAGAACAAGCCATTCGAGGAGGCAAGAGACACCAACGGCTAGCTTTTGCCGTTTTGCGGTGTATGAATTTGAAACTCGCAATTTGGGTACCCCCGCCCACGACGACGGAGCCAAATCAGGCCCTGACGCTACGTCCCAACCAGCACCGAAGTCAACGCCTATTTGGCCGAGGGCTTACACAAACTTCCGGGTGATCGCTCGTCGTGAGATCGGAAGCGCAGAAAGGAGTCGCGAGCGTCCTGCCGATGGCACCGGCGAGGTGGTGGCACCTACTGCCCAATGAATCTACGCTGCTCGCCCGCTGCCTCGTCTCAGCTTATCGTTTTCAAAATTCGTGGCACTGGATGGCAAACAACGAAATTGCCACGAGGAAAACCGTGAGTAGAATCCACTCCACAGCATGCACCCACGGAATCGGCCCCACCACAAGACCAGTGTGGCGATCGATAAGGCCTCCGCCCGAAGCGAAGTGCATCGGGCTGTACTTGTCGAGAGACATGCTGTTCAACGCCATCAAACCCGCAAACACAACTCCGAAACTCACCATCGGAGCTGTGTATTCACCCTCGACGAGCGAAGAGACGAGCAATGCGACACCGAAAAAAACCATGCCCCCGGAAAGCAATAGCGCGAGGAGAAAGCCGGCTTGATCGAGAGAAACCGCTTCCCCGAATACACTGGCCGTCAGGAACATAACGATCCAGGGGACGATGGCGAGCACGACGGCTTCGGCGAGGCACATGCCTATACGCGTGCCCAGCAAGCGCGGCCGACCGACCGGAAGCGCCAGGGTGAAGGGAGCGGCACCGGTGGCTTTCTCTCGCAGCAAGCCGCCCATGGTCAGCAGAATCACTCCCATCATCCACAGAAAACAGAGCATCGAGTGACCCTCGTCAAGAACGGTGCGGTACTCGACTGTGCGAAGCAAGGGCAGGCGGGTGAAGACGTCGATTTCACCGATGTAAACGCGAATCAGGCAGAGCGCGGAAATTCCCAGTAAGGCAATGAAGAACCGCGTTCGAGTTTCCAGCCACGACTTATACCAGAGCATCTAGCGCTCCTTTACCATTTCCAAAAACAGGTCCCGAAGACCGACCGGAGCGACGTCGACGGAGACGGCGTGAAGGTCGCGAGCGCGGTCGACAATCGCCTCGGTATCGCCGCTCGCCAAAAAGCTCAGTTGCCGGCCGCTCTCGCGGACGCTCAGAATTCCCGGTACCCGAAAATTGAGTTCGGGCGGCGCCGCGGGGAAAACGGCGTCGATCTGCCGATAGGATTTGCGCATCTCGTCGAGCGAGAGCCGTAGCACGAGCTTTCCTTTCTCCATCATGCACACGTCGTCGGCGACGCGCTCGACGTCGGCAATTTGGTGCGAAGAGAAAAAAACCGTGGTTCCCTCGGCGCACTGCACGGCCATAGCCCGAAGAAGCTGCTCAATGCCCACCGGATCCAGTCCCTCGCTCGGCTCGTCGAGGATCACCAGCTCCGGCCGGCGCGCGAACGCCAGTAGCAGCGCTAACTTCGTTCTCATGCCCCTGGAGAGCGCCTTGATTTTGCGCTTGCGCGGCAGTTCATATTCGCCCAACAGATTTTCCGCGACTTCGGGCCGCCAACCGGGAAAAAACGAGCCGGTGAAAGCGATGATCTGCTCGACGGTCATGTAGCCGTACAGGCGCTTGTCTTCACTCACGTACGCCACGCGGCGCCGCATTTCCACGCTTTCACGCGGGCAGTCGATCCGCTTCCCCAGTACCGTCCCTTCGCCCGTGGTGGGTCGCATCATGCCGAGCAGCATCTTGATCGTTGTGCTCTTCCCCGCCCCGTTGCGGCCCAGAAAGCCGGTGATGCGGCCGGGTTTGACCGCAAGATCGAGTCCCCGGACAGCCTTCATCTTGCCGAAGGATTTTCCCAGATTGTCGGTGAAGATCGCGTAAGAGTCGCTCATCGTTTCCCCGTCAATTCGGCGGAGTAAAGAATCTCGGCTTCAACCGCTCGTCGGATTTCTTCGTCCGAGAGGCCCTCGCTGCGAAGATCGGCGATCAAGTCCTGGAGCCGCCGGCGAGCCGCTTGTATGCGGTCCGTGCGGCGGCGAGTGCGGGAGCTGAGGGTGACGTAGGCACCGGAGCCTTGCCGCAATTCCAATAGGCCTTCCTTTTCCAGTTCGGTATAGGCTCTCACCACCGTGTTGGGACTGACAACCAGTTGCTCGGCGAGCGTGCGAATACCCGGCAATTGATCGCCATCGCGAAGCGCACCAGTCTCCGTCGCATGGCGGATCTGCTCCATCAGTTGGAGGTAAAGAGGCTGGCCCGTGGCGGGATTCAGTCGAAAAAACATGGTTCGCAACTGTACCTGTCGAAAGATACAGTTGAACAGAACCGATGTCAACGCTCATTTGAGCCGACCGGGGTGGGTGGTTCGAGTATGAGCGAGGGCGACCCACCGGGTCGCCCCTACGGGCGAGGAAATTCGGCGGACTTGGCTTCGGGTTCGGGGTGGCCGGCTAGGAGGCGGAGGGCGCTTTTGAGATCGAAGGCGAGGTCGGCGGCGCGGCCGAGGCGGCGGGCGGCGGCGGTGGAGAGGTGGGCGCGGTCGGCGAGGACGGTTTCGAGATTATCGAGGATTGCGCATAGCAGGCGGAGGGCTTCGGCGGGGAAACCGTCGGGATCGGGCGCCGGTTCGGTATGCGCGGCAGGTTGCTGATTTGCGGCCGCCTGGCAGATTTGCTCGTCCACTTCCTGTTCCCAGCGCAAGGCGCGCTCGACCATGGCGGCGGCGAGCGGAATGAAATGATCGTCGCGGGAGAGGAAATCGACGTTGCCTTCGGCGACGAGCGGGGCCATGCGTGGCTGAAGGCCCGCGCGGCCGATGGCGATCACGGGAGCGTACCAGGAAAATTCTTCGGCGACGTCCTCGAGCGCTTCGTTTTCGAGAAACAACTCGTCGATGACAATGATTGCGGGCAAGGTGTCGCGGCGGGCGATGGAGCCGCGCGCTTGGTCCGACGATCCCACGGCCCATAGCTGGCAGCCGCCGCGGACACGAACCAGCGCGCGGCCCAGAGCCCGCGTAAGGCCCGTATCGCGCGAAATTAGAAGCAGCCAGCCCGCCATCAGCGCCGCCTCACGCTTTCTCGCCGCCGGAGGGAGCGGGATGCGCGCCATTTTTACGCTTCAGGAGGAGAGCGGTGACGGAGGATTTGAGTTCTGGCGGCAGGAAAGGTTTCGTGAGACAGGCGGGCCGCGTTTCGCGCAGGAATTCCGAAGAAGACAAGAGGGCGGGATCGGAGGTGATGAGCAGAAAGCGGTCGCCGACGTGGCCGTTACCGTTGCCATTACCGAGCGAGCGAAAGAGCTGGGGACCGTCGAGATTGCGCATCCGCCAGTCGCAGATCACCAGGTCGTATTCGCGGGATTTCACACGATGGAGAGCCTCGACGCCGTCAGCGGCCAGGTCGACCTTATGTCCTTCGGCGCTGAGCACGTCGAGAATCAACTGCGCGACGCCGGGCTCGTCTTCGGCGACAAGAATTCGGGAGGAAGGCGCACGATCGTTTTCCCCGGGCTTTGGGTGCTGGGACTCGCCGGCGCCGGTCGTGACGGGAAATGAGGCGGTGAAGCTGGCGCCGGCGCCGGGCACGCTGGCGACCTGAATTTCGCCGCCGTGCTGGCGCAGAATGCCGCTGACGATCGAAAGACCGAGGCCGGTGCCGACGCCGACCGGCTTCGTGGTGAAGAAGGGATCGAAAATACGTTCCTGAAGCTCGGATGGAATGCCGGGGCCATTGTCCTCGACGTGGAGAAAGATGCGGCCCGACGCGTGGCGCGTGCGCAGCACGATGCGGCCGGGACGCGCGGATTCGACGATGGCCTGCCGGCCGTTCACGACGAGATTCAGGACGACCTGCTGCAATTGCACGGGATTGGCGAGCGTGGGCGGCAGCCCGGGATCGAGATCGAGTTCGACGGTGATGCCGGAACGCTGAAGATCGTAGGAGCAGAGGCGGAGGGTGCGTTCCACAATCTCGTTCAGGTGAACGACGGTGCGCTCGAGTTTCGATTCGCGGGCGAGCATCAACAGGCTGCGCACGACACGCGCGGCGCGATCGGCTTCCTGGCAAATGCGATGGGCCTCGGCGAGCGCTTTGGAATCCAGCTGGCGCTCGAGCAGCAGATGGCCGTAGCCCATGATGGTGGTGAGCGGGTTATTGAGTTCGTGGGCGATGCCGGAGACCATTTGCCCCAGGGCGGCGAGCTTGTCGGTTTGCAGGAGGCGGGCGGGAAGGTCGCGGTCGTAGGTGTAGTCGCGGTAACGTTCCACCCATCCGGTTGTGCGGCCGGAATCGCCGATGACGGGGCGTGCGATTCGTTCGAGGATTCGGCCAGGCTCGGCCATTTCGAGCTGTTCGCGGGCGGCGCCGTTGCCAGGTTGCCAGAGGAGCCAGGGCGGGCGTAGGGGAAGATGGCGGTTGGCCAGGCGGAGGACGACGACTCTGGCGACGGAGGAGAAATCGCGCAGCGCTCCCCATTCGCCATCGTCGAGATCGAGCAGATGTCGCAGCCGCTTGCTTGCCAGCCGAACGCCACCGTCGCTGTCGTAGACGATGTAGGCGTTCTCGGTGATGTCCAAAATGATTTCGAGTTCGGACTCAACCGCTATGGAGGCGACACCCGCACTTTTCGTGCTGGCAGACCTCACTTTTGCGTCCCGTGTATTCTCTGGCCGGCGCGCCAGCTCTAGAGCATCCCGTGGAGAATCAGGTAGCTCACAAACAGAGCCGAACTCGCCGCCAACGCCACTTCCAACAGGATCTGCATCCCCCGGCTCATCCGGAAGACACGGACGGTTCTGGGATAGCTGTAGTTCATGGATGTCTCCGCGGTGGACATTGCACCGGAGGGGCCAATCTGTGGGGAGGCAAGTCTACTAGTGTCTATGAGATAGAGGGATGGATCTGTGTCGGTTTTCGACTATCCTGTTTCAGAGCGGGACTGGGTGTTTCAGAGAAGGACTGGTGGGCGGGTTTGCAGACGGCAGAAAGGCCTACGGTCGGAAGAGCGCCGACCGTGGCTACCAAGGCGGTGATGCATAGAGGAAATCCCCAGGCACATGCGGATCTTTTCGCTCTGGGTGACAACCGTACTTATGGGCCGCAGCCAGTGGATGCGGCGGCGGGCGACTCGGGGAGTTTGGCTACGTGGGCTTTTTCTAGTTGGCGATTCAGGACGGGGAGATCGTGAGACACGAGTTTGCTCCAGGTGGCCACGTTGCTATCTAGCGTTTTGCAGGTTTCGACGACGACTTCGTCGGCCGAGGGCGTGGGGCGGCTGTCGCCGGTTTCGATCAGATCGATCCATTCGGAAAGCTCCTCGTTCACTCCGGCGAAACCGGGATTGCGGAATGAGCCTTCCTCGAGCGCATCGAGTTTTTTGGAGAATTCGCCGGCGGCATTGGCGGCCTTCTTCGCGGCGGGATGCGACGCGAGGGATTTCCGGCGATCGGCCAACGCGTTGTGGAGGGCAACCACCTGGCGATAGGCTTCGGCGCTGGCGGCCATGCCGCGGGCAATTCTTTGTTCGAGGGTGAGTTGAGCGGCGAGATCGGCTTGGGAGACGGTGAAGCGCGGGTCCATTTTCACGGTGAGCGGCTGTCGGTACGTTTTCCCGCCGACGGTGAGGGCGATTTCATACGTTCCCGGAACGATCTGCGGGCCCAGCGGGTAATGGCGCGGAGTCTTGTCGAGGATGGCATGGTTGACGTCGGAATAGACGACGTAGCCTTCGTCCGAGCCGGAGCGTTCAGAAGGCAGCGCATCGGGATGCTCATAGCGCATGTTCCAGGCGAAGCGGTTCATGCCGGTTTGAGCGGGCAGCGCGGCGGGCGGGGCGAACCAGTAGCTGGGAACGTTGGCGGGCGTTGTGTCGGGAGGTGGGGCGACGCTCGAGAAGCGGCGAACGAGTTTTCCCTTGTTGTCGTAGATCGCGAGCGTGATGGGGCCGGCGGGAGCGGATGTCAGGTAGTAATCGATGATGGCGCCATCGGGCGGATTTTTGCCGGCGGGGACTTCGGGCGGCAACGGCGTGTCGTTGTTCCGGTCCCAGCGGACGCGCGTGGCGATTTCGGGGCGGTAGAGATAAACGCCCTGGCTCTTGCGCGCGGCGTCGATCTGGCGGAGCGGCGTGACGTCGTCGAGGATCCAGAGGGCGCGGCCGAAGGTGGCCGCGGCGAGATCGTTGCCGTGCACGGCGAGATCGTGCACGGAGGCCGCAGGCAGGTTGAGCTGAAGCGATTGCCAGCCGGCTCCGTCATCGATGGAGACGAAGACGCCGGTGTCGGTTCCGGCGTAAAGCAGGCCGCGGCTCTCGGGGTCTTCGCGCACGACGCGGGCGATGCCAAAGGGGGACAGGCCGTTGACGATCAACTGCCACGTTTTGCCGAAGTCCTGCGTGCGGTAGAAGTACGGATGGGAATCCTCGAAGCGATCGATGGCGGCGTAGGCGGTGGCGGCATCGAAATGCGAGGCCTCGATGATGCTGATTTCATCGTGCGGGCCGAGATCGGGCGGAGAGACGTTCTGCCACGTGGCGCCGTCGTCGCGAGTCAATTGAATCAAACCGTCGCTCGTTCCTACCCAGACTTCACCTTTCGCGGAGGGCGAGACGGACAGCGTGGTGATTACGTTGCCACGACGCCGGACTCCGGGCGCTTCCTTTTCTCCCGCTCGCTCGGTTAGGTCCGGGCTGATCTTTTGCCAGTTGACGGCGCCATCGCTGGATTTCAGAACGTACTGCGCGCCGAAATAGAGAGCGTGGGGATCGAGCGGGGAAAATTGCATGGGCGCGTTGCCGGAAGTGTGAACGTCGCGGCCGTGCAACAGGAGAGTGGTGAGTTGGCCGGTGCGGCGATCGTAACGGACGACGCTGCCTCCCTCGCCGCCGGCGTAATTGATGTCGGGATTCAGCGGATCCGCGGCGATGTAGCCGAACTCGTAGCCGCCGGGCGAGAACCAGTCGCGGTAACGGATTTCGCCGAAATCGCTGCGACTGGGCACGGCGGCCGAGCCGCTGTCCTGCTGCTGGGCGTAGACGTAGTAGGGGAAACCGCCGCCGGTGGTGACGTGATAGAACTGGCCGGTGGGCTGGTTGTACCAGGGCGTCCAGCTCTTTCCGCCATCGACGCTGATTGTCGCTCCCTGATCGACGCCGAGGATGATGCGATTCGGATTTTGCGGATCGATCCACATGGTGTGGTAATCGTCGCCGCCGGGGGAACCCTTGAGCGCGATGAACGTGCGGCCACCGTCGGTCGAGCGGTAGAGCGAGGTCTGCATCACGTAGACGACGTCCGCGTTTTTCGGATCGACGAATACGCGGCTGAAATAGCCGTTGCCCGTGACCCGGGGATCGGTGGTGATACGGCGCCAAGTGTCGCCCGCGTCGTCCGAGCGAAAAAGGCCTTGCGACAAGATCGCGTAGAGCCCGCTGCCATTGTTGCCGGGCGCGACGGCGATTCCCGTTCTTCCCCAACGGGCATCGGGGAGGCCACGGCCGGGAATTTGATGCCAGGTTGCGCCTTCGTCGGTGGTTTTGTAAATCCAGGAGTCGGGGCCGGGCTCGGGTTTGCGCCCGGGAGCGAAAACGGCGCGCCAGAGCGCGGCGTAGGCGACGCTCGGATTATTCGGGTCGAGGGCGAGATCGGCGACGCCGGTCTGGTTGTCCTTGAAGAGGACGCGCTGCCAGGTCTTGCCGCCGTCCGTGGTGCGGTAGACGCCGCGAGCTTCGCTCGGCTTTTCGCCGCCCATCGCGCCGACCAGAACATTATGGGGATTGCGGGGATCGACGACGACGGAGTTAATGATGAGCGTATCGGCAAGGCCGGTGTGCGTCCACGTCTTGCCGCCGTCGGTGGATTTGTAGACGCCCTGGCCTTCGGCTTGATTCGCCATCTCGCCCGTTCCAACGTAGATGATGTTCGGATCGGAGGGCGCCAGTGCGAGCGCACCGATGGGGGCGAGGTGCTCGGCGTCGAAGATCGGCTTCCAGACGGTTCCGGCGTCGGTCGTTTCCCAAACTCCTCCGCCCGGCGTGCCCATGAAATAGACGGCGGGATTGCCGGGGATACCGGCGACGGCGGAGACGCGGCCGGCGCGATAAGGGCCGATCAGGCGCCAGCGCATGCCGGCGTAGAGATCAGGATTCACCTGCTGCGCGGAGGCGGGCGGGGCGAGCACGATTCCCGACAAGAACAGAATCACAGCGGCGAGAAAGGGCGGAAGATTGCGGCGAATCTGTGTCACGGGCGGCTCGCTTTCCACTGGAATTCGATTCCAAACGAAACACGCAGTATAAGCCACGGGCATGGGTTCTGTGTCACCTGGGGCCGTTTGCGGATGGCGAAAGGAAAAGTAGGTCTTAACGCACCGGCAGAGTGCGAGAAGGCCGCAGCCAAGAGTGGCTGCGCTACCGGGGGACTTGGCCATTCAGTTCTGCATACGAAGAAGACACAAAAGCGCACAGGCAGGAATGCCTGTGCTACGGGGCATCCTGGCGGATGCCCTCGTAGCACGAAATGTTCTGCGGGGCCCCCGGCGTCATTCCGGACGGAACGGGGGCGGCGCTGTTGGCACGGCGGTGATGTGGGGGACGCCGGCGTCGTTGAGCGCTTTGTTCAGGCGCGCCAGGTCGGTTTTGACGAGTTTGTCCAAGGCGGCGGTCGCCTCGGTGAGTTGTTTCGAGACGTCGGCGATTTGCTCGTTCTCGGGAGCAGTCGGCGCGCCGCTGTAACCATCGAGCTGGAACATCAGGCGGCCGATCTGCTGCGGCAGCGGCGGCGGGGTGTAGTGGAGCGGGCCGCCGGCGCCGAAGCCGCGTTCGGAAACGAATTTTCCGCGCAAGTCATCGACTTTCTTCGAAAGATCTTCCGCCTGTTTCCGAATCGCATCGGGAATCTTCGGCGCATCGGGTTTCTTCCAGGCGGCGAGAGCTTCGTCGAGAGATTTCTTCAGGCCCACGATCGTCTTCTGACCGTGGTCGGCGGTTTTGTAGAGATCGTAGAGGCGCATGATGGCGTCTTGGCGGGCGGTGCGGGCCGCGGCGGTGATTTGGATGCGCGGGTCTTCCTCCACCTTCACCGTCTGTGTCTGCGAAGTGTCGCCGGCGGAGACTTTCACCGTGTAGGTGCCCGGCTCGACCATGGGACCGCGTGGGCCGCCGAAGAAGAAGCCCTGCTCCTGCGCGGCGAGCTGCTCGGGAGTGGGCTTGACGGGCGGGTTGTAGCGGAGATCCCAATTCGTGCGGTTGATGCCGGCCTCGGCTTTCGCGTCCTCAATTTCGCGCACCACTTTTCCGGCGGAATCGAGCACGGTGATTTTCACTTTCGCGTCCTTGGCGGGCTTGGACTTCAAGTAGAAATCGATCAGGGCGCCGTAGGGTGGATTGGGGCCGGCGAAAACCTGCTGGCCGGTGAACCAACTGTTCTGATACATCCGCCAGGAAATCGCCGGGCGGATCGGGAAGAGGTGGAGATCCTCTCCCAGAACTTTATCGCTTATCTGCTCGATGGGGGTGAGGTCGTCGAGGATGTAGATCGAGCGGCCGTGCGTGGCGATGATGAGATCGTTTTCGCGAGGCTGGATTTGCATGTCGTCGACGCGGACGTTTGGCAAGCCCATTCCGAGCCGGTTCCAGTGCTCGCCGCCGTCGACGGAAAACCAGGCGCCGAATTCGGCTCCGACGAAAAGCAGGTTCGGATCGGAGGGATGCTGGCGGATGACATGGATAGTGCCGCCGCTTTCGGGCAGGCCGTTCGCGATGGAGTGCCACGACTGGCCGTAGTCGGTGGTCTTGAAGAGATAGACGTGGAAATCGTTCGAGCGGTGGCCATCGAAGGCGACGAAGGCCGTTCCCGCTTCGTACTTCGAGGCGACGACGCGGCTGACGTAGGTGCCCTTCGGAACGCCGGGAACGCGCGAGACGACATTCGACCAGTTGCGGCCGCCGTCGCGTGTCACCTGCAGGTTGCCGTCGTCGGTGCCCACCCAGAGCACTTCGGCGTTGAGCGGGGATTCGGCAATCGCGGTGATTGACGGCCACCATTCGACGCCGTCGTTGAGCGAGAGCGTATCTTTCGTGGGCAGCTTGCCGAGGACGGGGAGCGTGTTGCGGTCGACGTTGTTGGTGAGATCGGGGCCGAGCCGGGTCCACGTATCGCCGCGGTCGGTGGATTTGAAGACGTAATTGCCGCCGTAATAGATGGTGTTGTGGTTGTGCGTGGAGATGATGAGCGGCGAATTCCAGTTGAAGCGATAGGGTGGCGCGGTGCTGGAGGGCGGCACGGGACGGATGCTGCGCGCCTCGTTTGTGCGGAGATTGCGGCGGATCAGACCGCCGTCCTGCGATTCGGTGTAGACGGTATCGGGATCGGAGGGATCGGGCTTGACGTAGAAGCCGTCGCCGCCGCCAACCATGGTCCAGTCGCTATTGACGATGCCGCGCAGGAACCAGGTGCGGCTGGGGCCACACCATTCGGCGTTGTCCTGGAAACCGCCGCAGACGTGATAGGGTTGCTGATTGTCGTAGCCGACTTCGTAAATCTGGCCGAGCGGGACCACGTTGAGATGGTCCCAGTCCTGGCCCAGGTCGCGGCTGAGGTAGACGCCGCCGTCGCAGCCTACGAGCATGTAATTCGAGTTGTTCGGATCGATCCAAATGGCGTGGAAGTCGCTGTGGACCTGGAGAACGCGCCGGGTGTTGAACGTTTTCCCGCCGTCATCCGAGTAGTAGAGGTTGACGCCGCCGAGCCAGATGCGGAGATCGTTATTGGGATCGATGCGAATCTGGCTGAAATAGGAGGGGCGAGGATCGGTGGAACTCATTTTCTTCCAGGTGAGGCCCTTGTCCTCGCTGCGGAAGATGCCGCCCTTGGCCGCTTGCACCTCGGCGTAGACGATATTCGGGTCCTTACGGTAGACGGAGAGGCCGATGCGGCCGACGTCGCCTTCGGGCAGGCCGCCAGCCAGTTTTTTCCACGTGGCTCCGGCATCGGTGGTTCGGTAGACGCCGCCGTTCGGCCCGCCGCCGTTGAATCCCCAAACGGTGCGGCGGCGCTCGTAGGCCGCGGCGTAGAGGATGTTTGGGCTCTGCGGGTCAATGGCGACGTCGGAGACGCCGGTGTCATCGTTGATGAAGAGAACTTTCTGCCAGGTTTTGCCGCCGTCGGTGCTCTTGAAGAGGCCGCGCTCCGGGTTCGGGCCCCAGAGATGGCCGAGCGCGGCGACGTAGACGACGTCGGAATTCATGGGATCGATGACGATGCGGCCGATGGCCTGCGTTTCGTCGAGACCCATGTGCGCCCAGGTGTGGCCGCCGTCGGTGGATTTGTAAACGCCGTTGCCCCAGGAGGAACTCTGGCGGTTATTGGCTTCGCCCGTGCCGGCCCAGACGATCGAGGGATCGGACGGCGCGATGGCCAGCGCGCCGATCGACATATTCGATTCCTTGTCGAACAGAGGCGTCCACGTCATTCCCGCGTCGGTCGTTTTCCAGACGCCGCCGGTGGCCGCGCCGAGATAGATCGTTTTCGGATCGCTCTCTACGACGGCGAGATCGTCGATGCGGCCCATCATGATCGCCGGACCGATGGCGCGCATTTTCAGATGCGCGGTGGCGGATTCGATCGTCGGAGCCGCGGCGGCGGATTGCTGAGCCAAGGCTTTCGGCGCGAGGCAAAAAATCAGCGCGGCAAAAACGAGCGACAGAGACGGCTTTGCGAAACGGCGGGAAGGGACGGGCAAGGACTTCATGTGGTTCACCTCTTGGACACAAAAAATCGAAGCACCTTTCGGCGGGAACACTATGACGAACGACGGGAAAATGCAAGGTTGTGATTCGCGGCTGGAGTGGAATTGCGAGAAAGCCCACGGTCGGGAAAGCGCCGACCGTGGCTACCAAAGCTTGGGCGCTGAACGGAGCAGGTGGGCATGCGTGGCTGGGGCGCTTCGGATGGAGAGAAAGGCGCACAGGCAAGAATGCCTGTGCTACGGGAGCGACGGCGCGACTATTCGGTTGAGATTTCGGTTTCGGCTTCAGGTTCGTGGTCGGAGTTGCCGTCCTCGTATTCCTTCAGTTTGCGGTAGAGGGTGGTCTTGCCTATGCCCAGCAGGCGGGCGGCGGCGAGTTTATCGCCTCGGGTTTTCTGGAGGGCGCGGAAGATGGCGCGGCGCTCGAGTTCGGCGAGAGTGATATGTTCGTCGTCGAGCGGCAGGCGGGCCGGCGCGGGCGACTGGAGATTCGTGGGCAGATCGCCGACGTGGAGAAGAGGGCCAGAATTGAGCGCGAGGGCGCGGGAGATTGCGTTTTCGAGTTCGCGCACGTTGCCGGGCCAATCGTAGGAAACCATGTGCCTCATGGCGTCCTCGGAAAAGACGGGGGACGGGCGGCCATCGACGGCGTAGCGCTCGAGAAAATGGTTCACAATGAGCGGAATATCGCTCTTGCGCTCGCGCAGGGGAGGCATGCGGATCGGCACGACGCTCAGGCGATAGAAAAGGTCCTGGCGAAATCTGCCCTGATCGACTTCCTTCTGGAGATCGCGATTCGTGGCGGCGACCACACGCACGTCGACGGGAATTGTGGATGTGGCGCCGACCGGGCGCACTTCCCTTTCCTGGAGCACGCGCAGGAGCTTCGCCTGCATCTCCATCGGCAATTCCCCGATCTCGTCGAGAAAGAGCGTGCCGCCCGAAGCGGCTTCGATGAGCCCGCGCTTCGGCTGGGAGGCGCCGGTGAATGCGCCCTTTACGTAGCCGAAGAGTTCCGATTCGACGAGCGTCGAGACAAGGCCGGTGCAATCGACGGGAACGAATGGACCGTGCTTTCTCGGACCGTGGAAATGGATCGAGCGGGCGACGAGTTCCTTGCCGGTGCCGGTTTCACCGAGGATGAGAACGGGGGTGAGGCTGCGGCCGACTTTCTCGATGAGATGGTAGACCTGCTGCATCCGCGGCGAGACGCCGACCAGAATTCCGAAGCCGGGACGCGATCCGAGCTGCTCGCGCAGGAGCCGATTTTCGCGATCAAGAGCGATGGCGCGGGCCAGGCGCTCGAGGGCCGAGAGCGCCTGAGAGGCACCCGGCGCCGCCTTCACGCGCAAGCCGGCGCGCGTGGCTTCGCTGCGCACGAGTTCGCGGACGGATTCCTCATCCGAGGCGATTAGCAGGGACAGGAATGAAGTTGCTTCCGGAATCGGTAAAGGAGCGGACGTCTCCGACACAATCTCCTCGTTGTGGCGGGGCGTGCACATCGAATGAAAGCGATTCGCTAAGCTTCGAGAAAAATACCAGTCAACTGGCTATGCCCCGACACAGCGCGAAGTCTAATTGCGCACGGGCGCCTTCGGCAAGGAAAAAACCTGCGTGCCACGCGGGCGTAAAGACCTCCATCACCTCGTTGCCTCGCTCCCAGGACGCAGACGCAATCTGGCTGTGCCCCGATAGGGCGCCGAAAAACCCACGGTCGGTAAAGCACCAACCGTGGCTACCGGGGATTGGGACGAAAGCAAATGGGAACGGCCCCGGTCCTTCGGGACCGGGGCCGTGGAAGCTGCGAAAGGGTTATTGCTGGACGCGAAGTGGCGCGGCCAAGTGGAAGATAAGCGTGGTTTCCGCGGGCAGTGAGACGTTTTTCTTTCCTGTCGCTGCCGCACCGGCAGTTCCGGCGCCGGCACCGGCCGCCGCGCCGATCGCGGCTCCCTTGCCGCCGCCGGCGATGCCGCCAATGATCGCGCCGAGAGCCGAGCCACCGCCGATCGCGATGATGTCGCGCTTTTTATGCTTCTCGCCGGAGCGGGCGAGCGTATCGGTCTGAATGTTGTATTGCTGGTGGTTGATCTCAACCGAGACAAGCGTCACCGCAAGGTCTGCCGTGCCGCTCAAACGGCCCGAGGCACGCGCGTTCACAACCTGTCCCCGAATGCGGGCGTTGCTGGGAATCACGGTCTGGCCGTCGGCGCGGACCGGACTCAACAACGTGGCGTCGAAGCCCTCGCCCGACTGCGCGTTCGCGCTGGAAAGCGTCTGGTCAACCGAGACGCGCAATTCGGTGCCGCGAGGAATGGTAATAGCGACTGGCTGCGGGGCGGAATTGTCAGCCGCCTGCGAGCTGCTACTCGAGTCCGACGGGGATGCAGAGCGCGAGGCGCGCCTGGTGAAGTCCTTCTTCGGCGCAGTGGAAGCTGATGCCGACGAGCTGTCGGAACCCTGGGCGAAATTCGAGCCCGGCTGGTTCTGCGCGGAGTTGGAGCAACCGATGACGCCAGCTGTCGCGAACAGCGCGACCGCCAAGCCGAGCGTAGCGTTCCGGATCGGTTTCATGGCCTTTCCCTCCCGTCCAACGTCGTTTCCAGAAATGCGTATGGACTCCGCCAACAATACCATCTGAGATGCCGCGGACGAGATGATCTGTTGGCTTTGAATACATAAGTGC
>JAGWOX010000335.1 GCA_028877145.1 Acidobacteriota bacterium
TTTTTTTCTCCCTCTCCCCCTTGGGGGAGAGGGCAGGGTGAGGGGGTACGACGTGAGCAGGATGGGAATGAACGATCGCCGACCCTCACCCTCCCATCGCTTCGCGCCGGGCCCCTCCCTCTCCCGCTTCGCGGGCGAGGGGCTATCGCATCGCTCTTCCCTCGCCCCCTGAAAGGGGGAGCTTGACGCCGATGAACATGCCCCCGGCATGTTCAGCCAAGCGTCCGGGGGACGCTTGGCAGGCGTCAAGGGGTGAGGGGGTAAGTTCGCGCCCGCGAAGGCTACTCCGCCCGCGCCGTGCCCATGCTGTAGCCCTTCGCCGTCATGCACGCGTTGAATGCGGCGATCGGCGCTTGCTCCTCGGCGCCGGTGTATTCGATCGAACCCGTTTCCGGCCGATAGACCGCTTCGAAATTCGCGTCATAGGGCGATGCGTTCGACGCGCGCACCGTGGCGGCGCAATCGCTCACCGCCTTTTCGTTCACTTCCTGTCCGGCCGCCGCCGCCTGATTGGCCGATTGCGCCAGCCACGCGCTCGACGCTTTTTTCGCCGCTGCGATCTGGTCTTCGCTCATTTTCTGCGCCAACGCGTCGCGCAAATCGGCGGCATGCGAATCGCCCCTTGCGGCGGCGATGTCGTACCACTGATAGGCCGCGACGTTGTCCTGCCCGACGCCTTGGCCCGTTTCATAAAGCGAGCCCAGCTTCTCCATCGACCACGCATCGCCGGCGCTGGCGGCCCGGGCAAACCACGCGGCCGCCTGGCCGTAATCCTGCGTCACGCCGGTTCCGGTGAGATAGGCGTTGCCGAGCCGGCTCATGGCGACGTCGTTGCCGCCCGCGGCCGACTTTTCGTACCAGGCAACCGCCTGCTGCTGGTCTTGCGGCACGCCAGAGCCGCCGGCGTAAAACCCGCCGAGCGCCAGCTGCGCCGTGGCGTTGCCGCTTTGCGCGAGCTGCTCGATACAGGCGAACGACGCCTGGTGATCCGGCATCGCGGCACAGCGGTTATAATCGTCGGTGGCGTCCGCCCGCGCGGCGCCGGCCGACGCGAACAGCGCGAGCGCCATGGCAATCGCGAGTGTCTTTGAGTGCATCATCCGCCTCCTCGTCGCCACCTATTTTGGCCTTCTCCGCCCGTCATTGCGAGCGCCATAGGCGCGAAGCAATCCAGTCTATTGCCCTAGATTACCCTCGCCCCCGTCTTCGGCGGAGAGGGAAGGGTGAGGGGGTTTTGTTCTTCTCGTCATGCCCGGACTTGTTCCGGGCATCCACGCTTTGAAGCATCCGCGCTTCGGCCCGCCGCGCGGATGGCGTGCTTCAAGATCGGCCTGAAGATCGGCAACGTGAAATACGACGAGCCGGGGTTGGTGGAGCCGGCGTAGGGACGGCACCGCTCGGCTCGCCCAAAAGATAATTTTGAAGCCAGATTCCCGAAGCGGCGCGAATGCCAGTTGGGGAGTTTTAAGTCTTACTAGGGGTGCGCGGAGCGCAGGTTCGGCGTAGGCTCTTCGGCCGAAATGCTCTACACGACGTTCAAAGGGAACATTCGGAAGCGAGCTGCCAAGCCATCCAGCTTCGTTCCGCAGGCGTCGATCATGTTTGAAGCGGCAATTGGGCTGCACGTTCTCCAGTGGAGGGCCCACAGAAGCCGGAGCACGAGGGAGGATTATTCGCATTGAATACCACACCATTGCACATCACCGCGGCTCACATAAGCCAGATCAAATCGCCGGCACAATTCGTTGAGCTCCTGCGATATCTCCTCCTCGCTGAAGCCAGGGCGAACGAAATCGCGATGCGCGGGGTACATGTGCCAGCGCAGTTGACTGTTTCTGATGGCGGCGAGGACGCCCGTATCGAGTGGCAGGGAGGGCGAGAAAGCACCGACTATGTCCCTCGGCGAGTAACGATGTTCCAGTCAAAAGCCACGTCGATGCCGAAAGGCAAGTGTCTTGCTGAGGTCAAGGCCGACGATGGGACACTCAAGCCTGCAATTCGCGATGTCCTTGCGAAAGGTGGCGCGTACGTAATCTTTTGTACCGACCAATGTACCGGCTCCAGGCTCCGCGACCGGCTTGATGGCTTGGAGCAAGGCATCAGGGAGGCTGCTCCGGGAGAGTTTGCTGGAGCAAAGCTGGAATTTTACGACGCCAACAAGATTGCGAACTGGGTCAACCTTCATCCTTCCGTGCAAGTCTGGGCATCGGAGCAGATCGTTGGCACGCCAACTGCGGGTTTTTGCTCGTGGGAAACTTGGTCGCGGAATCCGGATCTACACGTTTCTGAGTATTCATTTGTTCCTGGGCCGCTGCGGGACAATGGGGTACCAGGGCTCGCGGAGATTATGGAATCTATCGCCGGTACAGCCGCCGCTCCCCGGTCGGTTGTGCGGGTCGTCGGTTTGTCAGGTCTCGGAAAGACGAGACTTGTGCTGGAGGCCTTTCGACCGCCGACGTCGACTACTTTGGCCAACGGCGACCTGCAAAGGGCCGCGCTCGCTGCAAGCGTCCTGTATGTTCCGGCGGCGGTCGGTCGAGCCGAATTGACCCGCGCGATCATAGGATTTCGCGATCGGCAAATAAGCGCAGTGCTCGTCGTTGATGAGTGTGATCCTGATTCCCATCGCCAGCTGTCGAATATCGTTCGCCACGCCGATAGCAAGATGAGTCTCGTGTCACTCGATTTCGATTTGGAGCGCGTCGGTGATGACCCGCTCGTAAAGCTTCGACCCGTATCAGACGAAGTCATCCGAAGTATCTTGGCACAAGCGTATCCAGGACTGTTGGAGCCAGACGTCGGACGCATCACGACGTTCGCGCAAGGATTTCCGCTCATGGCCGTGGGCTTGGGACGGGATCGGCTGGCGA
>JAGWOX010000069.1 GCA_028877145.1 Acidobacteriota bacterium
GGCCCTCGATATGTACTTTAGTCCGTGGGGACGCATCAACGGCATTTGGCTCCCTTGTAATAGCGGGATACCATGTTCCTTTTCGACGTAGATGCGAACGAAGCGGGGTGGCACATCAATGTTATCTGCGCCTACCAGTGACCCCAGGGAGGCCAGGTGGAAACGCCCCGTCTTCAGTTTGTGGATTATGCTACGCACAATCGGCACGTGATTGGTCGCATCAAACCGAATTCCGATGTCATTCGACGAAGTTACGAAAGCGCGGGGGTCTCGGCTCGACTTGAAATACTCCACATCGCTGTCATCGAACGGCGCGACGCCTAGAAGTTCATGTAGCTGCCTTTCTGCGCGGTAAATGAGTGCGTTCGCTTCGTCGCGACGGTGATACGCTTCGACGATGGCGTTGTGAATCTCCTTACGATCATCGTCGGAGATGATCGGGACGGGGATGTCCGCAATGTGCTTCGGCTCTAATTCGTCAACCGTTGATCCATAAATGCCCTTGGCGATAAGCGTCTGGCCAAATCGGCTCGCAAGAAAAGCGTACAGGTACCCTGACTCGTTGAGGATCTTCGGCTCAATGCGGATCGCGTGGTCCGAGATGGCGCAACGTGATAATGATTCATTGACATAGAGTACATTGCCAACTGTGCCCGACCGGCTGAGGAGCAGCCACCCATTTGGCACCATCAGATCAGGCAGCTTTGGCATAAGACGGGAGAGGAATCGTTCTGGTCGTAGGGGGAGACCGAACATACTTCTCGAGCTTACGAATGGGACGCCATGTGCCGCGTCGGTGTAGATGCGCTTGAAATTGCTGCGCGCCTGATTCTGGACTGGGTGCCATATCGTGCCGCTCAGCTCCCCCACCGTGAGCTTTTTGTATGGCGAGGCTTCCAACTGGGCGAGCGCCCGCGTCGCAGCTTCGGCGTACGCCGTCGCGTCAAGGCGGGAATCGTTCTCGTAAATCACGCCCGATGAAAGTATGAAACGCCGGACCTGCAGCTCCGACTCTCGTTCTTGAAGTGCCTCGGCGCTCGCGGATGATTTTTCCCTCATGCGCGCCACCGCTGGGAGGTCTCTTCGCGGAGCCACTCCTCAAAGAGTCGCGCGACGGCCGGCAGCTCGTCGTCCACGATGGACTCGTCCACTTCCTCGGTGCGGTCGATCACGTTCCCCGTGGCATCTCGCGAGCTGACCTTTCGTGTCACGCGCCGGTGTATTTCGGCCCCTTCTGGCGTGCGGAGCAAGACTGGGTTGCCCCGGAGGTCCCATCCGACATGGTCGGGGATCGCCATGAAGATCTCATACTCGGGCGAGCGCCCCATCTCTGAGACCACCCGTTTTTCTTCGTCGATAAACTTCTGGAGGAGGAGCACCCTCGTCATCGTGTGGGTGTCGGACCGTGCGAATGTTTCGCGCGGAAGATCGACGCTTGCGATGATGTAGGCGTTTTGAAGAACCCAGCGACGGATGAATGCCAAGCCTGGGTTCGACAGAATGCTGTCTGGCAAGACAATTGCCATTCTGCCGCCGGGTTTCAGGAGCGTGAGGCATCGCTCAATAAAGAGTTGTTCTGGAGGCATTGACGAACGAGGATTCCTTGCCTCGAAGCTCGCCAGTGCGAACTGATCGAGAACATGCGGGTCGTCGACGGGCAGCTTCGATCCGAATGGCGGGTTCGTGAAGACAAGGTCGAATTGGTTTGGCTTGACACGCGAGCGAACGTTATCAGGCCATTCGCCGGGCGGTAAAAGGGAGTTGGTCGCGTATACGTTCGATGAGCCATCGCCATGCATTGCGAGGTTCATCTGCGCTGCGCGTACCAGCTCGGCGAGCTTATCGATACCAAAGAGGTTCGAGTCGCATAAGCGGCGCACGCGCTCGTGAATCTCGTTCTGTGCCTTAGCTCCCTCGCCCCGCCGCTTGCGGAGGGTCTGCTCGGCGACGATCTCCTTGATGTGTAGAAGTGCGGCACGAAGAAAGCCGCCAGTTCCGCAGGCCGGATCCAATATTCGAAGCTGAAGTCGCTTCTCCGGGGGATACGTCGCGAGTAGCATCCGGACCGCCATGTCACAGACGTTTCGTGGCGTGAAGAATGCGCCCTGATCGCGCCTGCTCGTGACGCTGACTATTTCTTCGTAGGCTTCGCCCTTGATGTCGTTGCTGGTTTCTTGGAAGTTGTATTTCTCAAGCTCCGAAACGATGTAGGCGAGTGAGCGATTGTCCAGTTCGATCATTTCGTTCGCAGCGAATATATAGGGGTATCGCTGCTTGACAGCCTCGAATAGCTTCGAGATGCGCGTTTCCAGCTTTCGCTGACCAAGTTCGCTGCGCCGCTCGTCTTGGGCGATGCTGAATTCCATCACGCCGCTGGTTTCTTGTTCGTCGTGGACCTTGCAGAAGATGAGCTTCAGAAGTTCGAAGAACGCTTTCTCCTTGCCCAAATGGCCGTTGACGTGAACATAGTTGTGACAGCGCTTGAATATGCTGCTCAGGCCATCGGTCGCCGGAACAAGGTCGCTCCAACGTTTTCGTTTCGGCTCCGCTTCTCCCCTGAGCGGCAAATCAGTCGCCTCGAGAAACGGGGTCCGAGTGGCCTTCTTCGCCTCGGTCTCTTTCTCAAACGCCTGCATTTCGGAGCCGACCCAGAGGCCCCAGCGCGCGTTGATGCAGGCGGCCATGTAGGATTTGAGCTGGCCGATTCCCTCCTCGCGGTCGTTTGGTCGTATGTCCTCGCGCTTCGCCTCTACGATTGCAAAGATATGTTCCTGCTTGTGCTCAGCACCCGGAGAAAAAATCGCGATGTCCACCGCCTTGCGCGCGCTTCCTACTTTTATCGGAAACTCAATGTGAAGGTGGGTCTTCGCGTAACCGTATTCCTCTACAAGGCTGCGCGCGACGCGCTGACGGACGTGCTCTTCGGGCGTGTCCTTCCGCAGAACGTTGTGGTGGACATAGCAGCGAATCTTGCCTGCTGGTACCAGCAGCGGCGGCTCGCTTGATTGGGTCTGGGAGTACATCATCGCCCTCGTCCTGTAGGATGGCGGGGCGGGAACAGATTGCCCGGCGCCCTCCTGAGCACGACCACGGTTCGCCCGGCGTTTGTCACCCCACGCTGGTTGTAGCGGAAATCAAACCCCGCTAGGTACTGGTTCGCGTACTGGAGGCTGTCGTGGCGAAAGCGCGCTGCATACGCCGGCGGGCGAGGGAGTCGTACGGGGTCTCGTCGAACGCCGCGCGAAACAGGCGCTGGAAATGAAATTCCGGGGCGGGCCTGCGTCGCTGTCTGCTGCGATACCGTTTGTGACTGAATTTCCGAGGCCAGCAAGTCACGCTCGCGGCACGGGCGGCGGGAAGTGTTGTCGGGGAATAGTTGTAGCATCGCCAGATGATACTATGCGAGCGGGCGGGCTGGAAGGTCGATCGGCGCCCGTCGGGACGGGGACGCTGGCGCACAGAGGTGTAGCTGGTGAGGATTCTAGCTGGGCTGTCGGCCCGACCAGACAGGGAATTCGGGTTGAAGACTTGAAAGTGTTGAATGACTTAGTTCAAAAGGATGTCCCGACCGAGCGGGCTTGGTCGGGACACCCCGCAGGATCATTGGTTCTTCGGCTGGTTCAAGCTGGACCAGTTTCCGAACAGATCCTTACATACGGCGACCACGCCGGAGAAATCATCTTTCGAAGTAGTCAGCCCGTGCGAGGAGAGAACTGCTGATGTTGCGTGGCAAGGAGAACAGCAGATTCCTCGCTTCGCTCGGAATGACAGTGGGGTCGGCTGGCGATAGCACCAAACGAAATATGCGAAGCTTCAGCCGGGAAACGATGAGAGGGAACATGCCTGGCCGCGGCGGCAGAGGGCGCTCCCGCCGCGGAGGATGGCAGTAGGCATAGGTTGTTGTATTGTGCTGGTGAGGTGCTCTATGCGTGCTGCAGTGCTGCGCCAGCTGGGAAAACCGCCGGGGGTGGAGGAATTCGCGGAGCCGGTCGCGGGCGATGGCGAGGTGCTCGTGCACGTCACTGCGGCGGCGCTCAAGCCGGTGGACAGGCAGATGGCTGCAGGGACGCATTATGCAAGCCCGCGGGAGCTTCCTGTGCTTTGCGGCTCGGATGGCGTTGGCCTGCTCGAGGATGGGACGCGCGTGTTTTTCGGCGGGCCGCGAGCGCCGTTTGGTGCGATGGCGGAGCGGACTGTTGTGCGGCGCGCGCAATGCTTTTCGGTGCCGGCGGAATTAGACGACGCTACGGCAGCGGCGGTCGCGAATCCCGGCGTGTCCGCCTGGCTTTCACTGAAACACAGCGCAAAGCTCGCGGCGGGTGAAACGGTGCTGATCCTTGGAGCAACCGGGGTGACGGGGATGATGGCCGTGCAAATCGCGAAGGTTCTGGGCGCGGGACGCGTTGTTGCGGCGGGGCGGAATGAACGAACGTTGCGCGCGTTGGGCGCGCTTGGAGCGGACGTTGCGATTCAACTGAACAGGTCGGAACAGGAATTGATCGAGGCTTTCCGAAACGAGGCTGGTAACAAGAGGTTCGACGTGATCATCGACTATCTGTGGGGCCGGCCGACCGAGTCGCTGTTGGCGGCGATCACCGCCGACGAATTTACGGTTGCGGGACCTGAGACTCGGCTCGTTGAAGTGGGCGAGAGCGCGGGGCCGACGATCACCCTGCCTGCGGCGGTGCTGCGCAGCACCGCGCTGAAGATCTTGGGGACGGCCGGCATTCCTCCTTGGGCCACGCTGATTGAGGCGTTCGAGCAGGTGATGAAACGCGCCGCTCGTGGAGAATTGCGGATCGCGATCGAGCGGGTGCCGCTCGCGGACATCGAGCAGGCGTGGGAGCGGAACGCCTCGGGGCGCAGGATTGTCGTGGAACCGTAGCGCACCGGGGGCGACCTTGGCGGTGAGGGTGGGCTGGGAGATCCTGGAACGGACAGGCGCGCGGACAGGAATGTCCGCGCCACTAGCGGATGAAGACTCCTGCTGCGGTTTCAACCTTCAGGCCTGTTGGAATCTTGCCGGGCAGAGAGGAAATTCCGGTTCAAGTCTTGAAAAGGTGGGATGACATTGTTCACAAGGGTGTCCCGCCCAAGCGGGGCTTGGACGGAACACCTTGCAGAATCATTGGTTCTTCGGCTGGGTCAAGCGAGGTGTGCGCGCTTGTGGCGGCGCCAGATCATTTCCGCAAGTGTACCGACGAGCGCGTATGTACCAGCATTGACAAGAAGGACAAAATAGAAACTGAGGGCGTAATGGTGAGCCAGCGCAATTGGGCAGCTCAGATAGGCCAGCGACCATGCATTCCCGAGTGGAGTTGGGGATGTCGCGGAAATGTAGAGGCTCCAAAAGACCACAACGAGCGCGCCCACACCCGCCCAAACGGCGATTCGGAGTTTCATGCCCCCTCCGCTTCTTTTCTCTCCCATCCTCCCACCGAATCGGTCAGACTCCAAATTGGCCCACTACCCGGCGCGGGCGGGGCGGGGTGCCAGCGGCATGGTGAGCTAGCGGATGAAGACTCGGGATGCGGCTTCTGCTTTCAGGCCTGTTGGGGCGGACTGGCCAGTAGATGCGTTGATGACGAACAATTCGCCGTGCTGCCAGGCGAGGACGCGGCGGGAGTCGAGCCAGCCGATTAGTTCGACGTTGGGCAAGCTGAACGCGGGGCGAAGATTTGTGGGCTGCACGATTCCTGTTCGAGCGACGTCATCACGGATCTGCAATTTGGGGATTTGCACGACTTCCAACCGCGGCAGATCGGTCAGGGCATTTTGGATTTGTTTCAGCTCTCTGGGGTTTTCCCTTCCCTGGTCGGCGAGGCGGATTTGCTCGCCCGGCCTGTAGGTGGACGTGATGGAATAGGCGATTTGAGAAGCATCGGGGGAAAAGAGGGCTTTCGGGGTGAAGAAGCTGACGTCGTAATCCCTATTGTGGAAGCGGGCGAACTCGTCGAAAAACGTGATCTGCTCCCCGCCCCCACCGCGCGCGAGGTCTGTGATGTCGTCGCTTTCATTTTCCCAGCCGCAGCAGCCTCCATCGGGAACTGCGGCGATGTAGGTGTTGCCGCCATTCGCGGCATCGAGAAATTCATAGATGGGCTTGGGCAGCTTTTGCGGAACCCAAACCGCGCCTGCCGCTCGGTAGAGAATTGTCTCCAGGAAATCGGAAGAGGTCTGTCCCTGGATCCATCGCGTGAGGAAGAAGAAATCGGAGACGCCGCGATCAGGGGCCCAAGCATCGATGATCGGGCAGGTTTCTTCGCAGACTGCGGTTTCGCATTTGCAGGACGGCAAAGCCACGCTTACGACCTGTCTTGTGTTGCGGGCGTTCAGGTCGCTCGTCCAGGAGCGGAATTCTCCCGATTGAGAGATTTCGCCTTCGTTCTCTCGCTGAATTACTGACAGGCGGTTCTCGAACCAGAAAAGGTGCCGGGCATCGGTGCCGAGGAGGGCTACGGGTGTGGCGCTGGTCACGAGGGTGCTGTTGCCTTTTGCGGGGCGTTCTTCGCGGGACGCGGCCAGCAGGTCGTACGTTTGGCCGTTTTTCCAGAGGTACCAATGCAGAGGCCGGCCGCCGGAATTTGGCTCCTGCTTCGCGTAGAGCACGATGCCCGTACGGCTGATCGAGATGCTCTCCGGATGCTGACGGGCATCCGGCGGCAGTGGCGAGGAGCTCTTCTTCAAAAGATGAAAGTTTGTCCCGTCGTATGCGGAGAGGCTGCCGTCGGCAGTAAGAATCCAGATGACGCTGTGGGCGGGCGGAACGGGCGTGGCTCGCGTTGGCTGGGCACACAGGATGGAGCAGGCGGACGCGCAGAGTAAAAACAATTGGAGCATTCGTCGCAGGATGCTTTTCATAGGAGGATTGTGATTCGGGGACAAGCGACTTTGCAGGTTTAGGGCGGCGAGGTGTTCTTGGAGTTACGTGCCACGGAAAAGGCCGCTGCCAGGAGTGGCTGCGCTACTGGGGTTAAAGGCTGATTGTGTGGTGAGCAAGGGCGCACAGGCAGGAATGCCTGTGCTACGGGACTGCAAACATTCACGCGCTGCTTCTCATCCTGCCAAAGGCGCGCGGACAAGAGTGTCCGCGCCACGGGGCAGTGGAGTCGTGGTAGGGTTGGGGAACGCAATCCTATTTTTCGTTTTTGGAGACGAACGATGATCGAGCAATGGGAGCAACATCTTTTCTCCGGACATTGGTGGAAGCATCCGGCGGAGATCATCGCGCTGGCGGTGTTCGCGTGGTTTCTGCACCGGTACGTGATCGGGTGGCTGCGCAAGCTGACGAAACGGACCGAGACGACTTTCGACGACATCGTGGTGGATCTGCTGGCGCGGGCATTGCGGCCGCTGCTGGTGGTCGCCGTGGTCGCGGGCGGAATGAATGTCCTGCCCCTCCCGCCGGAATTCATGAAGGTCGCGAATCGAATCCTGTATTTATCGGCGCTGGCTTTCGGGCTGTATTACATCGTCCAGCTGCTGCAATTGATTCTGGAGCGCTGGCTGGTGAGGTCGGAGGCGAACCAATCGCTGCGCGATCCGATTCGGTTCGTGGCCAAGGCGCTTTTTGGCGTGCTGGCGCTGGTGATCGTGCTCGAAAACCTGGGCATCCGGCTGACGGCGGTGTGGACGACGCTGGGCGTCGGCAGCGTGGCGGTGGCGCTGGCGCTGCAGGAAACGCTGGCGAATTTCTTTGCCGGGTTCTACCTGCAACTCGACCGGCCGATACGCGTGAACGACTACGTGAAGCTGGACAGCGGGCAGGAAGGATTCGTGCAGAAGATGAGCTGGCGATCGACGCGCATCCGGACGCTGTGGAACAACACGGTGATCGTGCCGAACTCGAAGCTGGCATCGGACATCATCACGAACTACTCGATGCCGGAGCCGGGCATGTCGCTGCGGCTCCCCGTGGGCGTGAGTTATTCGGCGGACGCCGAACTGGTGGAGCGAGTGTTGATCGAGGAAACGCGCGCGGCGGCGAAGGAAATTCCCGTGTTGCGGCTCGAGCCGCCGCCGATGGTGCGGTTCATGCCGGGGTTTGGGGATTCGTCGCTGAATTTCACGCTGATTTGCCGCATCGCCACCTACACCGATCAGTACGTGGTGCAGGACGCCTTGAACAAGCGGATCCTGGCGCGGTTCCGGAAGGAAGGGATACAGATTCCGTTCCCGCAGCGCGATGTGCATTTCTTTGTGGAGAAGAGCGAGGAGGCGGCGCGGGTGGTGATGGAGCGGGAGGAGGAGAAGCGGGGGTGAGGCTCAGGTGGATGGGAAAGGCCGCGGCCAGGAGTGGCCGCGCTACGGGGGATTAGTCGGGGGATCGGGTGGTGGTTGTCGCGGCACGGACGGGGACGGGGTGTTTTTGTTCGGTGCGGGGCATGACTATGCCCAGGAGCGGGGGCGTCAGCAGTGTGGTCACTACAACCATGAGGATTATGGCGGAGAAGACTGTGTCATCCACCACGCCGAGGGCTTTGCCTATGCTGGCGAAGATCAGGCCTACTTCGCCGCGGGGGAGCATGCCTATGCCCACCGATAACCAGCTTACGCCGCGGCCGGCGGCGGGGCCGGCGATGAGTTTGCCGATGATAGCGACTACGGTGAGGATGGAGGCGAGCTCGATCGCGTGCCAGTTGAGGAAGGTTTCGAGTTTTACTTGCAGGCCCATCAGGACGAAGAAGACGGGGACGACGAGATATTCGAGAGGCGAGAGGACTTCGCGGAGAGAGTGCTCGTCCTCGAGTTCGTGAGTGAAAAAACGTTCGAGGATGAGGCCGGCGGCGAAGGCTCCGACGATGGTGGCGAGGCCGATGCGGTTCGCGAGCCAGGAAAGCGCAAACGCGAGGCCGAGACCGAAGAGCAGACGGACGTTGCGGAAGCCGATGCGGCGGATGCGCGGAACGAGGCGCGGTGTGAGCCAGATGCCGGCGCCGATTGAACCGACGAGGAAGACGACCGCCTTCAGGGTAATAGCGGAAATTCCCCAGACACTGACTGTGCCGCGGACGACGAGGCCGGTGACGACGGCAAGGACGAGCAGGCCGAGGATGTCGTCGACAACGGCGGCGCCGAGGATGATGCGCGCTTCGGTGCTTTGCGTGCGGCCGAGGTCGTGAAAGACGCGGGCGGTGATGCCGACGCTCGTGGCGGTGAGAATGCCGCCGATGAAGAGATCGTGGGCGAGCGACATGCCGGGCATGATGAGGGCCATCGCGCCGAGTCCCAAAAACATGGGGCAGACCACGCCGACGATGGCGACCGAGAAGGCGCGATGGCCGACGCGGCGCATTTCGGTGACGCTGGTTTCAAGGCCAACGAGGAACAGAAGGAAGATCACGGCGAGGCGCGAGAGCGCGTCGACGAAGAGGTAGACGCCGACGGCGCGCGGGCCGACTTCGCTGCCGAGCGCGGTGAGGACGCGGGCGGTCTCGGGGCCGGGAGGGAGCATGGATTTGGCGGCGCCTACGAGAGTGACGGTGTGCGTGAGGGCGTAGATGGCGATCTGGCGAACCACATCGCCTTCGCGGACGACCGTGATGATCGGTTCGTGCAGCCAGTAGGCGACGTTGCCGATGAGGATGCCGACGAGCAATTCGCCGAGGACCGCGGGCTGGCCGAGTTTCTGGACGAGCCAGCCGCCAACGGCCGCGCTCAAGCCGATGAACATCAGCGCGATCAGAATGAGCGCTACAGGGTCTGTGTAATGAGCGGGCATGAGGGCGCGCTCTTCCTTCCGTTTTCGATTTCCTTTCTATTCTGCCTGCGGAAACGGTAAAGCGGGAAGAAATCGGTCAGGATTCCGCGAAGCGAGTCAAGGGCGCCGGCTATTTTTCCCGGTACGACACACTAATTGGTCGACGAAGCCCGGGGCACAGTGACGCCGCCTAGAGCACCCAGGCGATGCATGGCGGTTTCTGCTTCCGCGGCCAACCTCGCGACAAGCTCGGCGGCGGGAAGCCGGCGGGCCAGGCGAACACCCTGCCCTGCCCAAAGCGAGAGGAATTCCGGGCGCCCTTGTTTTGCCGCGGCGCCGCGCATGGCGCGGGTCAGCGCATTTTGATACGGATATGGAAGCACGGAGCCGGTGTCGGAAGCAGCTTCGATACCCGCCATCGCGCGATTGATGATTCCGCGTGCCGGGCGGCCCGAGAAGGCGCGAGTGACGCGTGTTTGATTTTCGGCGGCCGCGAGGATAGCCGCCTTGTGGGCTTCCGGTGCGCCAGACTCCGGGCAAGGAATGAACGCCGTGCCCATCTGGACGGCCTGCGCGCCGAGCGCGAGCGCGGCGACGATGCCGCGGCCATCCATGATGCCACCGGAAGCAATGACCGGAAGGCTGACCGCGTCGACAATCTGCGGAACCAGCGCCATCGTGCCGATCATCGACGATTCGAAATCCCGGGCAAACGTGCCGCGATGCGCGCCGGCTTCACTTCCCTGCGCGACTACGGCGTCGACGCCGGCCCTTTCGAGCAACAGCGCCTCCTCAACCGTGGTCGCAGTGCCAATGATGAACATGCCACGCGCCTTCGCGGCCTGAATCCTGTCGTTCGGCAACAGGCCGAACGTGAAGCTCAGAGCCGACGCGCCGCTTTCCAGCACGGCGTCGAATTGTTCATCAAACGGCTCCGCGGCCGCTTCGGGGAGTTTGGGCGCAGACAAGCCGAGTTCACCGTGAAATTGGGCGATTACTTCAAGAGCCGCCGCACTATCTTCGGGCAAGGGCGGCGTGGGAACCGGCGCGAAAAGATTGATGCCGAAGGGGCGGCCGGTATGCTCGCGCAGACGCGCGGAGAGTTCCCGGGTTCTGGCCGCCGGGAGGTAGGCAATGGGGAGAAAGCCCAGGGCGCCGGCGTTGGAAACCGCCGCGGCGAGCTCGGGAGTGCCGGGACCGCCGGCCATGGGAGCGAGGAAGATCGGATGTTGCAAGCCGAGTTTGCGTACAAGCGGCGTTGTGAGAGACATGTCAGTTCCTCCTGGTGTTTTTGGATTCAGCGAGAGCGGGGGCGGACCCAGATTTTTGTGGTGGTGGGAAGGCCGAGGTGAAGCTGGCGATGGGGGTGGGAATCGACAACCAAGGTTGTGGTTTGATCGTATTCGCGGGACTGGACCTTGATTTTGGCGCCGGGACGGAGATGGAGGCTGTCGACGAATTCGAGGAAGCGTTTGTCTTTTTCCCAGATGTGGACGACTTCGAGGGCGACGCCGGGAGCGGCTTCGGAGAGAGTGATGGCGCCTTGGCGGCGGAGGGCGGGAAGGCCGCCGAAGAGCGGGACGCCGTGCGGGCAGGAACTGTCGCGGCCGAAGCGTTTGAGCAGGAGGGCTTCGACCTGCAAGGAGATGGCGTGTTCGAGGCGCTCGGCCTCCTCGTGCGCGGCGGTCCAGTCGAGGCCGAGAACTTCGGTAAGAAGTTTTTCGGCGAGGCGATGGCGAAGGACGAGATGCTCGGCGCTTTGGCGGCCCTTGGCGGTGAGGACGATGCGGCCGTCGCGGGCGACGCGGAGGTAGCCGTCGCGCGAGAGGCGCTTGAGAGCGGCGGTGACGGCGGGCGGGGTGACGGCGAGGTCCTTGGCCAGGCGGGCGCTGATGGGGGCCTGACCCTCCTGCACGATTTCCCAAATGGTTTTCAGGTAATCCTCGCGGGAGGCGGAGGTTTTTTCGCGAGGCATCGGCTAGCGGCTCCCGACGTTCGCGGCGCGGAATTCGGCGGCCAGGAGGAGGATTTTCGCTTCGATCTGGGCGGCGATGCGGCGATAGACGTCGAGATCTTCGCCGAAGGGATCGTCGACGTCCCAGACGACGACGGGGCGCGCGGTTTTGAAAAGGCCGGGGGAATCGATGCCGGTGAGATTCACGATGAGATCGGCTGCGGCGAGATCTTCAGGGCCGAAACCTTTCGAGGACTGGCCGTCGAACGTGAGGCCGAATTCGGAGCCGACGCTGACGGTGGGTTCGACGATGCGGCCGAAAGGAGCGATGCCGGCGCTCGAGGCATCGATGACGTCCGGGGCGTGTTTGCGGGCGAAGGCTTCGGCGAACTGGCTGCGGCAGGAATTGCCGACGCAGATGAAGATCACGCGACGGCGCGCGGATTTGGCGGTTTTGGCGGCGGATTTCTCAGTGGCCATTGCGCACCATTTTGAGGAAATAGGCGTGGACGGCGGGATCCGAGCTGAGTTCGGGATGGAAGGTGGCGGCGAGGATGCGTCCCTGGCGGACGAGGACGGGATCGCCGTCGCGGCGCGCGAGGACTTCGACGGATTCGCCGGCGCGCTCGATGACGGGGGCGCGAATGAAAACCATTTCGAGCGGATGGTCGGAGATCGTGGTGGAGGCGGTGGTAACGCAGCTATCGAGCTGGCGGCCGTAGGCGTTGCGGATGACGGTCATGTCCACGAGGGAGAGCGAGTGCTGCGCGGGATTCTTCACTTCCCTGGCGAGGAGGATGGCGCCGGCGCAGGTGCCGAAGACGGCCATGCCCTGGCGCACTTGTTCGACCAGCGGGGCCAGCAGGCCTTCCTCCTCGAGCAGCTTCATGTGGGTGGTGCTTTCGCCGCCGGGGAGAATGAGGCCGTCGAGACCTACGAGGTCGGAGGCGGTTTTGACGAGCACGGTTTCGGCGCCGAGCTCTTCGAGCCGTTTACGGTGGGCGTCGAAATCACCCTGAATCGCGAGTATGCCGATTTTCATTTTTCGTCAGGCCGGAGCTGGAGCAGGAGGCCGGCGACGTCGCCAAGGACCCAGCCCTCGATGATGCGGCCGGCGGAAATCTGGAAGATGCCGACGCCGGCGTACCGGATGCGATGGCCGGTGGGAGCGATGCCGAAGATCTCGCCGCGATGCGTGCCGGTGTAAATGAGGCGGGCGACGACGCGGTCGTCCTCGGCGACGAGTTCCTCGATCGAATTGTAGAAATCGGGGAACGCGGCCTGGACGTGCTTCATGTAACCGACGAGGCCGCCGCGGCCGGCGACCATGCGGCCGAGCGAGCCGCGGAAGCGGACGTCCTGATCGATGAACTCGTCGGCCAGCTCGAATTTCCAGGCGTTCCAGAACTCGTCGTAATAGCGGCGGATGAGCGCCTTGTTTTCCTCGTTCGACACGTCGCGGTTACCAGCCCCGTGTTTGCAGCAACTCTTTTTCGTCGAGCTGGCGGATGTCGAGGCCCTTCATCGCCTCGCCGAGTTCCTCGGACGCTTCGAGAACGGCTTTCGGGTCCTTGGCGTGGGTGGTGGCCTTGACGATGGCGCGGGCGCGGCGATCGGGATCGCTCGACTTGAAAATGCCGGAGCCAACGAAGACGGCCTCGGCGCCGAGCTGGACGACGAGCGCGGCGTCGGCGGGGGTGGCGATGCCGCCGGCGGAGAAATTGGGCACGGGGAGTTTCCCGTTGCGGGCGACCCAGCGGACGAGATCGTATGGCGCGCCGAGTTCCTTTGCGGCGCTGATGAGTTCCTCTTCGCCGAGCTGGGTGAGGCGGCGCATTTCGCCAACGATGGCGCGCATGTGGCGGACGGCTTCGACGATGTTGCCCGAGCCAGCTTCGCCCTTGGTGCGGATCATCGCGGCACCTTCGGTGATGCGGCGGAGAGCTTCGCCGAGGTTGCGGGCGCCGCAGACGAAGGGGACCTTGAAGGGGTGCTTCCAGACGTGATTTTCCTCGTCGGCGGGAGTGAGGACTTCGCTTTCGTCGATGAAGTCGACTTCGAGGGCCTCGAGCACCTGCGCTTCGGCGAAATGGCCGATGCGGACCTTGGCCATGACGGGGATGGTGACCGCGTCCATGATTTCGCGGATGATTTTCGGCGAGGCCATGCGCGCGACGCCGCCTTCCTTGCGGATGTCGGCGGGGACGCGTTCGAGCGCCATGACGGCGCAAGCGCCGGCCTTTTCGGCGATGGTGGCCTGCTCGGCGTTGGTGACGTCCATGATGACGCCGCCCTTGAGCATTTCGGCCAGGCCGACCTTCACGCGCCATTGCGGATCGGTGGAAAACGTCAGTTCCTCAGGCATTGCTTGATTCCTCCACGGCAAAAGTTCGGGCTTCTCTTGAATCTGTCTTGCAAAAACTTTGGCCTGGCTTCAGCCTCTCAGCGGCTGAACAGTTTGCCTTCGATGCTTCAGGGGCTGAAGCCCCTTTAACGCCGCGACCCCCGAAGGCCGACGCTTTTTCCGCGACCTTCAAAGCATATTTTCGAAACGTCCATCATACCAGCGTTACCGCGCGAAGATCGCCATTGCGCGACGAGCGGCCGCGGCGCGAGCGGCGGCACTGTTCGGTGGCCAATTCGCCCAGGATGCGGACGCCGCGGGCGATGCGGCGCTCGTTCAATTCGGCAAAGCCTAGCCGCAGCGTGTTGGGCTGGGCGTGGTCGAGAAAGAAGAGGCGGCCGGGGGCGAAAATGACGCCGCGCTCGCGGGCGCGGACGAGCAGCTCGACGGCGTCCAGGCCGGGCGGGAGCGTGACCCAAACGCACATGCCGCCCTCGGGCGTGCTCCAATGGATTTCTTCGGGCATCGAGCGCTCGAGGGCTTCGATGGTGGCTTCGAGGCGCGAGCGGTAGACGCCGCGCATGCGATCGAGATGTTTGGCGAGCAGGCCGCGGCGGATGAATTCGGCGGCGCAGGCCTGCGAGAGTTGACTGGTGTGCAGGTCGGCGGCCTGCTTGGCGAGGCGGAGGCGTTCGATGACGGCTTCGGGCGCAATGCACCAGCCGACGCGGAGGCCGGGAAACGCGAGCTTCGAGAGGCTGTCGATTTGAATGACGATTCCGGCGCGATCGAGCGCTTTGAGGGACGGGATCGGCTGGCCGGAGACGCGCAGGTGCGCGTAGATGTGGTCTTCGACGATCGGGACGCGGTAGCGTTCGGCGAGTTCGAGGATGCGGCGGCGGTCGAGGAGGGAGAGCGTGGTGCCGGTGGGATTCTGGAAATCGGGCATGAGGACGATCAGCTTGACGCGGTTGCGCTCGAGGGCGTAGCCGATCGCTTCGAGGTCGACGCCGGCGTCGGGGCGGACCGTAGCGCCAATGGCGCGGACGTGGCGGCTGGAGAAAGCGGCGAGCGCGCCGGGATAGGTGGGATTTTCGAGAAGGACCGTATCGCCGGGGCGCAGAAAGACGCGGGCCAGCAGATCGAGTCCCTGCTGGCAGCCATCGGTGATGAGGATGTGGTCTTGCGGCCCGACGATGCCGTCGGTACGCAGCCATTCGCCGAGCACCTCGCGCAAGGCGGGATAGCCGTCGGTCTGGCCCTGCTGGAGGATTTCGCGGCCGCGATGGCGAAGGACGGCATTGCAGCAGCGGCGGAAATCGTCGAGCGGGAAGAGATTTTCGGGCGGCCGGGCGATGGTGAAAGAGATGGCGTTGCGGGCGCTCGTGGGCAGGAGGCGGTCGAGCGTTTCCTCGGCGCGTTCCTCGGCGAAGAGGCCGTCCCAGCGGATGGCCCCGTTGGTCTTCGCGGGGCTGATGGCCGGGGAGGCGGGCGCGGGGGATGCGGCGTGGTTCGCGCTCGCGCCATTCGCGCCGGCTGCGCCGTTGGGCTGGCCGCAGATGAAGGTGCCGCGGCCCACGTGGCCGCGGATCAGGCCTTCGGATTCGAGTTCGGCGTAGGCGTTGGCAACGGTGGTGCGATGCACGCCGAGGCGGGCGGCGAGTTCGCGGCTGGGCGGGATACGGTCGCCGGGAGCCAACTGGCCGATGCGGACCAGGGCGCGAAGCTGGTCGCGAAGCTGCGCATAGATTGGAATGCGGCTTTCGGGTTGGATCTGCAGTGGGAGCATTGAAGTCTCCATACAGACCAATACTAGCATTACATCGTGGTGTAAACGGACAAATTGTCTCCTTGGCGTTTTTATTGGAGCGGACGTGGGTGGGGATCCTTCGCTTCGCTCAGGATGACATGATGACACAGGCGGAGAGGAGGGTTCACACAGAGGGCATGGAGAAAGGACGGAGGACACGGAGAAAGGCGGAGGGCCGCTATCAATGAGGCAGAGCTGA
>JAGWOX010000070.1 GCA_028877145.1 Acidobacteriota bacterium
AGATCCCTTGGCCGCCGGATTCGGCCAGGATCGACGGAATGCCGGCGCGAGATGCGGCGCAAAAGGTCGAGCCGGGCGTCTCGCTGCAGACGAGGAAATGAATCCCGAAAACCTTCGCCATCTCGAGCGACATCTCGTCCACCTGTTTGTTTCCCGAACGAAAGAAGATGGTGAAGGGAACGAGCGCTTCAATCAAGTCCCCGCCGTGCAAGTCGACGTAGTAATTCGCTTGGGAGATGACGTTGCGGAAAACCCAGTCGGCGATCTGCTCGGATGCGGTGCCGTTCGCATCGCCGGGAAACACGCGGTTGAGGTTCTTCCCGTCCAGCGGACAGACGTAGATGGAGCGGGCCTTGAACGAAGGCATGTTCATCACGGGGAGAACGATCACGCGGCCATGCAGGCTCTTCGGGTCCAGCGAGCGGCCAAGGTCTAGCGCGGCGGCGATGCTGGCGTATTCGGCGGCGTGAACGCCGCCGGTGACAACGAGGGTGGGGCCGTCAGCATGGCCGTTGATGAGCCACATGGGAAGGCGATAGGACCGGCCCTGTACCGGAAATTCGTTCACGCCGTACTGTTTCTCTCCGCGCGCGGCGGAGAGCATTCCGACCTTCAGCACCTCGTTCCTCATGACGGCACTCCTTGAAGGCAGCTCCCAGAGGGCTTCAGGGGCCAAAGCCCTTTTGACTTTGCGGGCTGTATGTCGCGGCTGAAGCCGCGACCCCCGGATCCTTCTACATTCTCCGCCAGCTTGTGAAGTCGTATCTTTACGAAAAATGCCGTTGCCACGATCGGGCTCAGCGGCCTCCGTCGATGGAAAGCGTTTGGCCGGTGATCCAGGCGGCATGCTCGCTGGCGAAAAAGAGCACGCCGTTGGCGATGTCTTGCGGCGAACCCAGGCGTTTGAGCGCGATGTTCTCGATGAGGCGGCGCTGGCCTTCTTCGCCGTACGACTGCCACTGCTTCTCGGTGGTCGGGTTCGATCGCACAAAGCCGGGGGCCACGTTGTTCACGGTGATTCCCCACGGGCCGAGTTCGTGGGCGAGTTGGCGCGTGAGGCCGATCTGGCCAGCCTTGGCCGAAGCGTAGGCCTGGATGCCGGTGAGGCTGATGCCAAGCCCGGCGCCGCTCGAAATATTGATGATGCGTCCGTAGCGCGCGGCTTTCATCGCCGGGGCAACGGCCTGACTGCAGTAGAACGCCCCGTCGAGATTCACGGCGAAGATGGCTCGCCAGTCAGCTTCGGAAATTTCTTCGAGCGGACGGCCGACCTGGCCCATGACGCCGCCGGCATCGTTCACCAGGATGTCGACGCGTCCTGCAGCCTCGAGCGCCTCGGCGGCCATGGCATGCACCGCGGCGCGATCACCGACGTCGAGCACGCGAACATCGAGCGGCGTTCCCTGCACTTTCGCAAGACGCGCGGTTTCGTCGAGTTCGTTCTCAAGAACGTCGCAAGCCACTACGCGCGCGCCCAGGCTCGCAAAACTCAATGCGATGGCCCGGCCGAAGCCATGAGCGGCTCCGGTTACGATTGCGGTTCGATTGTCAAAACGGATTTTCATCGAATGCACCTGCCAGGCTCGGTTTCAGGGGCTGAAGCCCCTATTCCTACGAACTCTTGTCGGAGCCGAAGCTCCGACCCCCAGAACCCTGCACTACAATCGGCCCTACCCCGCCAACAGCGCCAAATTCTCCAGCGCGAGCGGGCGAGCGCCGGTTTCCACTTCCCGCATCAGGGAGACAAGACGTTCCACGTGTGGAATCGCGACGCTGGAGCGGCGGGCCATTCTCTGGATGGGGGCGAACTGCGCGTCGCACTCGGTTTTGCGGTGGTGAATGGCGATATCGCGCCAGACGCCGCTGTGCGTTTTGGCCGAGCGGCGGTTGAACGCCACCATGGCGTCGAATGAAGCATTGATTGCCGCGCCGGTTCCGCGGGGACCGAAGGCGGCGGGATCGTAGCCGTTGAAACCCAACGGCGCAACGCCCTCGGCCGCTGCCACGGCCATCACCTCCCCGGCCAGCGAGGTGAGCGCGGGCCGCGCCTCGCGCGAGTCGAGCACTTCCACAATGCTGGCCGGCGTGAGGGCGCTGGCGAACAGCAGCGCGCCGTAGCCCATCTTGCCCCACAGGTAGCCCCAGATGTTGTCCGTCGTAATGGCAGCCGGCTCGAAGTGCAGGAGCGCGCGGTGCACGCGCGCGAGTCGCTGGGTCTGGCCGCCGTCCAGTTCGCCAACCACCACCGCGCCGCGACCCCCAAATTGCACGACGCCCGGCTCCATCACATCGGCGCCGAAATTGATGAACGCGCCTATCGTGCGCTTCCCGCCGACGACTTCGGCGATCACCAGTTCGTTGAAGCCGTTCTGCAGAGAGACAACGACACCGTTTGCCGCCAAGTGCGGCGCGAGTTGTTGCGCGGCCTCTTGTGTGTGCAGCGCCTTGACGCAAAGGAAGATAGTGTCCCAGGAGCCGGCGATGTCGCCGGGGGTATATGCGGCGAGTGGCTGGGCGAAGGTTTCGATCGGTCCGGTGATGGCGAGGCCGCGCTCGCGGATCGCTCGCACATGAGGCGCGTTCGCATCTGCGACGGTAATGTCGAGACCGGCGCGGCTCAGAAAGGCGGCGACGGTGCCGCCGATCGCGCCCGCGCCCCAAACCAGGATGCGATCGGGCGAGCCAAGCCCATGGGCGCTTACGTCCACGGGCCCTCCAACGCTTCACGCGTCTCCTCGACGCCGATGCGCCACATCTCTAGCATCTGCTCGTCGGGCTTCTCGTACACGCCGCCGAAATTGCCGTCGCCGATGTATGCTCGCACGCCGGCGGCATCCAGCAGGCGCATGCGCGCGAGGTCGATCATCTGTTTCTGGCCATCCGGCAGCTTCACTCCCTCGAGGCGCGTCCATGGAAAATTTTCCATCCACGAGGCGTGCGACGCGACGGAATCAATGGCCGCCACCGCGGCGGCGGTTCTCGGCGCATTCCACCAGTTGTGCCACTTCACCGTCACGCCGGGATGACCGTTCATCCATTCCTGCAAGATAGAACCGCCGGGCGTGTTTCCTCCGTGGCCGTTCACGAACATGATGCGCGTGAGCCCGCTGCCGGCCAGGCTTTCGAGAATGTCGGCGAGAATGCGTTGATAGGTATCCAGGCGCAGGCTGATGCTGCCCGGGAAAGCGCGGAAATAGGGCGTGATGCCGTAGCTGAGGACGGGAAAGACGGGCACGCGTAGCGGTTCGGCCGCCTCGCAGGCGACACGTTCGGCCAGTATCGAGTCAACGGACAGGGAAAGATATCCGTGTTGCTCGGTGCTGCCGACGGGCACGACCGCGCGGCCGTCCTCCTTCACCCTCCGTTCCACATCCATCCAGTTCATGTCAGTGATTTTCATGGTCCCTGTCCCCAATTTGCTTCGTTCGCACTCTAGGCCGGGGTAAACGGCTCCGTCAAGGCGCCGAGTTCACCGAGTAACGGAGGGCTCCAGCGTCCTGCTTTTCTCCTTGCCGGACAATGTGCCGCCCTGAAGGGCGGCGCTACACAGGCTTTAGCGGAGGCGGGTAGTGATTGTCTCCAGCCCATGCGCCGACGGCCCCGTTTCGACGCGCCACAAGGCAAATGCGAAGAGCACGGCCAGCACCGCAACCCCTGTGAACATCCACATCCCGGCATGATAGCCGGCCGAGTTGGTGGCGCTCGCCAGCCAGCGGTCGTTCGCCCAGCCGATGAGCAGATTGATGACGACGAGACCGAGTTGCTGGACCGAGTCCAGCATCCCGTTGGCGAGGCCCAATCGCGACTTGTCCACAACATAGACGAGCGCCGGCCACATCACCGCCGGCACCAGAGCGAACGCCACGCCCATCATTGCCATCGGGATTGCGGGCGGAATGTTCGAGTAGCCCAGCATGGGGAACACCGGCACGATCAGCAGCGAGCCGAACATCATCAGCAGCGACCGGTGGCCAATCCGATCCGCCAGCAAACCGAAAATCGGCATGCCGACCAGCGAGAAGAATGGCTCCATCCCCACGAGCAGCGAAGCCGTCTGCGGCGAGACGTGATGTACGTCGATCAGGAATTTCTGTCCGAACGTCTCGAATGGGAAGACGCATCCATAGAAGGTGATGCAAATCGCCGCAATCAGCCAGAAGGATCGATTGAACGTGAACACTTCGCGCAGAGGGATTTTCGTGGTTCGCGCGGTGTGGCCCAGTGTGAACCGGCGTTCCCCGCGGCTGTCGAGCGTCCAATACAGCGCCGCGCCGATCAAGCAGAACGCGCCGACGCCCACGCCAATCAGCAGCGGCCAGCGCCAGTAGTGGTACGCGCTGGGCGCCCACGCGGGCGACACTTCCGCGGTGAACGACCCCAGGCGCGCCGCGGATGCGCGCAAACCGAACGCCATGCTCAGATTCGCGTGCCAGAACCAGCGCGCCACGGCGACGTTGGCCACCAGCGCCAGCGCCTCGCCGCCCGAGCCCACCAGCAGACGCCCGCCGGCCATCACGCCCAGCCGCGGGCTCAGCGCCGTGATTACCAGCCCCGCAAAAATGAGGACGCCGAAAATCGCGAGCGACTTCCTCGTTCCCAGCCGGTCGATGATGACGCCGCAGATGAGCGTGGTAATGATGTTGGGAAAGCTGTACACGGCCTGGAGAAAGCCGATGTCGGTATCCGAGAAGTGGAGTTGGCGGCTGAGCAGCGGGGCCAGCGGCGCGATGTAATCGAATGCGTAGTAGCCGCCGTAGCAGGCGACGCAGATCACCGCGAGGACGACCCATCGCGAGGAGAGCGACGGCGACGGCTTCTCGGCCACGGCCGCTTCGGCAAAAATCCCCGACATCCGCAGGGCCCTCTCCACGCGCCGGGAACAAGCCCGCCGCGCGCGGAGTGCATCATCGCACACAGCGCCTCAACATCAAAAACGCCGGAGCCAGAATTGAGATCAGGAAACGGTATGCGGGGCCGCCTGGCGCGAGGCGGATTCCCTCCTTAATTTTCACGGAAGGGAGACTGGCGGCACCGTCGATTCTCGCTGATACCGCGAACCCGTTTCAGGAGAAGGCGATGTTGTGTCGCGCCAGGAGAAAACACCCGGCATCCCGCGAGCGCAGACTGCGCGAGCGATGGATCGACGACCACTTCGGCGGCGGTGCTGGTGGGGGCACGTAGCAACGTGCCCCTGCGCCGATATGTTCTATTGAAGCGTGCCCCAAATCTTGGGCGGGATGACGGTGCCGGCGGGCAAGTCGTGGAGGCAGCCCTGGAAAGTTGTCGGGCCGCCGGCGCCGGAGGACAGGTTCAAATACACAGTTGCTACGTTGACTCCGCAGGCGCTGGGTTGGCCTTCCGCCGGCCATTCGACGGTTCCCCCGGTCACAGTGCCGGAAATCGTTTTTCTATTCTTGAACAGAACATCGAAGGTGCCGCTAACGACCTGGACTGAATCGCCAAAGTTCGGTGATCCGATGTAGTTGACGGTTGCCTCCCACAGGCCCTTGCGATCGCCGGGGAAAGGCGTCCAGCCGTCTGCGTTCTGTCCGCTGCCTCCCGTCCAACCGCCAAACTCCACTCCGCATTTGCCCGTCTGTCCACCCGGGAACGTGCAACTGGTGCCGAGCAGGAATTCGTAGCCGGAGAGGTTCAAGGAGGGAGTTGCAGCCGCCAGGCTCAAAGCCAGAGCCAATGCCGCCGCAGCAGCGAGCGCGAAAAGTCTCAGTCGTGTCATGGAGATTCTCCTTCAGGCGATCCGGAGTGCGCTCAGGGCCGATGCCGGTGGTTTCCTCTGAGCCTTAAACCAACCGGAACACCGTTTCGATGACCGCGTGGGCGGAAGCTTACTGCCGGTCTCCTTCGTTCGCAACGATCAAGTTCCAGGCCTCAGCCGCTGACGTGCAAATCCAAGATTCGGGGTGTCGACCAAAATTATCTAATTTCCCCTTGCCACCGTGAAAGCAGTGGAGTACAGTTCGCCCCCCATACGCAAGTGCGGTGCCCTCCTTGGTGGGACTCAGGCCCTCGACAGGCATTGCACAAGGAGGGGCAGATGCGCATGGTAGGGTCACTCCTGGTGTTGCTTCCCGCTTTGGCAGTCCTTCCCTGTTTCGCGCAAACTTCCGAACCTCAGTGCAATGAGAACCTGGCGAGACAAAACCCCGATGCGGCGATTCACGCCTGCACGTGCGCCATCAAATCAGGGAAGCTCTTACATGAACAGCTTGCCGACGCGCTCGATTTCCGCGGCCGCGCCTATAACGTGAAGGGAGAATATGAACGGGCCGTAACGGATCTTCGCAAGGCCGTTCGATTGGAGCCGGAGTCGATCGAGGCACACCTCGACCTGGGGTATGCGCTCGACGGCGAGGGTGATCTGGGCGGCGCGACTGACGAATTCCGCGAAGTGATACGCATGGATCCGGGCTACGCGAAAGCTCACGGCAACCTGGGCGCTGTGCTCTACGCCTCTAGCGACCTCGACGGAGCGATGGCGCAGTTTCGCGAAGCCATTCACCTGGACCCCGGCCTTGCGGAGGCGTACACGGACCTGGGGCTTGCACTCAAACGGAAGGGAGATCTTAACGGAGCGATCGGCGAATACCGCGAGGCGATCCTCCACGATCCCAGTTTCGCGTTTGCTTACACCAACCTCGGAAACGCGCTGCTCGAGCAAGGCGATTTGGACGGGGCAATTGCGGAGAACCGCGAAGCAATACAGCTTCAGCCCAACCTGGCCGGGGCGCACACCAACCTGGGAAACGCTCTCTACGCCAAGGGAGACCTTGCGGGCGCGATCGCGGAGTTCCGCGAAGCGATACGTCTCGATCCGAACTTCGCCATATCACACAACGACCTCGCCAACGCGCTTTCCAGGCAAGGAGACCAACCCGGCGCGATTGCCGAATATCGTGAAGCGATACGTCTGAATCCGGGCTACTCGGAGGCGCATGCGAGTCTGGGGCTCGCGCTTTGCCGCGATGGCGATGTGGCGGGCGGGATTGCGGAGTTGCGCAATGCGATACGGCTGAAACCGGACTTCGCCGGCGCGCACTACGGCCTCGGAAGCGCGCTCGAAGCCAGCGGTGATTTCGGCCAGGCGGTGACGGAATACCGCCGCGTATTGCAAGTGGCTCCCGAGAGCCCGTGGGCGAACCAGGCGGAGCGATCGTTAGGCATGGCTTACGCCGGAGGGAAGGGAGTTTCGCAGAACGACGAGGAGGCCGTCCGGTGGCTTCGCAAGGCGGCGGAACAGGGAGACGTGGCGGCGCAATTCGATCTGGGAAGGATGGTTCTGGAGGGCCGCGGAGTTCCGAAAGACGACGCAGTCGAAGCCTACATGTGGCTCTCCTTGAGTCTGAAGGGCGGAGAGAAGGCAGCACGCAAGGCCGTCGAAAAACTCTCGCGCAGGATGACTACCGCCGCGGTCGCTGAGGGTTCCCATCGGGTGAAAGTGTGGCTAGCGCAACATCAGCAGGAATAGCATTCACTCTCGAAGCGGGATCCGATCAGCCTCCGACCGACGACGACAGTATGCCCTCTATCGTTCTATCCAAGCCGGTCGTTGAGTGACCGCACGGATACGGTCTAATGTACTTGACGGCGCGGTTGCCGGCGGGGCTCTTGCGGGTTGCGGCTGGACTTGCGGCGATTGTCCAGGATGGCTTCGATCTGCATCATGTGGTCCAGGTCGTGGCTGGCAAAAAGCATGAAAACATCTTCCACCGATTCTTTGCCACGTTCACTGTGAATTCCGTGGAGCTTGCGCTGGGCGGGGCTGAGCGACTTGTAGAACGCGATATTTGACTCGCGGATGGTGCGGAACAGCTCCAGCGATTTCTTCGGATCGCGTTTCGAGTATTTGCCCGTTTCGGCCCAGCGGTCCTGATTGTAAGCCTGGACGAGTGTGCCCGGAGCACCGACGATGAGGCGCATGCGGAAGCCGTTGACCAGCTCTCCCTCAGCGAGGTGCGCCAGGATTTCCGCGATCGACCATTTGCGCGGTGCCGGCCGCCGCATCAGGCGCTCACGCGGCACGCCGCGGATCAGCCTTTCGATCCGTCTGGCAGTCGCGGCCTGCACTTTCACCGGATCCTTACCGTCCAGATAACCGATCAAGCGCTTGATGTACTGCTCGGCAGTCTCTCGCATGGATCCCTCTGTGCAAAATGAGTCTTGGGTTGCCCCCTTCTCTTTCGATCAAAAAGTGGCCGTCCGGTGAGTAGATGGGGATGAGCAGCAAGAACCCAATCCCCCATTAGGCAACAGGGGGAAATGTAGAAGCGCAGATTTTCGACCAGTGACCGCACGGCCCCGGAGGCATCGCCCGACTTTAATTTGCCCCCTTTACATGGTCTTAGCAAGGCTAGTACCTTCACTTCGAAGGTACTTAAGCCACATTAAAATATCGTGCAACAAGCGAGGATGGCCGCACCACAACTGCAAATGAGCGGACCTTCGCGCCTCCTGATGAGCAAGAACGAAGAAGCACCTTCAGAAATGTGGGTTAGCCGAGGCGGCGTTTTCCCAAGATGGCTTCGATCTGCTTCATGTGGTTGATGTCGTGCCCGGCCAAAAGCTTGAAGATTTGTTCCACGGATTCCTTGCCGCGCTCGCTGTGGATTCCGAAGAGTTTACGTTGGGCCGGCGTGAGCGACTTATAGAAGACGATGTTTGCCTCGCGGAGGGTGCGGAACAACTCGAGGGAGTCTTTCGGGTCGCGCTTCGCGTAATTGCCGGTTTCGGCCCAGCGGTCCTGGTCGAAGCCCTGGATTGGCGTGCCGGGCGCTCCAACGATGAGGCGCATGCGGAAACCGCCCACGATCTCATCATCGGCCAGATGGGCCAGGATTTCCGCGACCGACCATTTGCCGGGGGCTGGACGGCGTGTGAGGCGCGGTCGCGAAACTCCTTGAATGAGTCTCGAAAGCCGCTTGGCCGTCGCGGCCTGCGCTTTCACAGGGTCCTTCCCGTCCAGATAGCCGGTCAAGCGGTTGATATACTGCTGGGCGGTTTCTTGCATCAGTCTCTCTCCTGTATGGGACCCCGGGCCGGTTGCTGTGGCCGCGGGCGCGCGGTGGCGGCATGCGCTCCGTCAACTCAAGTAGATGCGGCAGCGGACGCCGGGGTTCAGTATCTCATCGGCCGATCTGTAGCCGCCGGCACGCTCGGCTGCACTACAATGGAGAGCCGACAAACGATATCGCCCGAGCGACGGCCCTGGGCGCAAAAGACAGGGAGACGTTTCGCCTATGAACCTGCTCGAATACATCAACCAGCACCGGGACGAACACCTGCACGAGCTTTTCCAGTTGCTGCGCATTCCCAGCGTAAGCGCCAAGAGCGAGCACAAGCCCGACATCCAGCGCGCCGCCCAGTGGATCGCCGACAAACTGACTGCCATCGGCATGGACGGCGTTGAAATCATCCCAACGAAGCTGCATCCACTCGTTTACGCCGAATGGCTGCGAGCCCCAGGCAAGCCGACCATCCTTTTTTACGGCCACTACGACGTGCAGCCGCCGGAGCCGTTGGAATTGTGGACTTCGCCCCCGTTCGAGCCTACCGTGCGGAAAGGGCGTCTCTACGCGCGCGGATCGGCGGACGATAAGGGGCAGGTGCACATCCACCTGGCCGCGCTCGCATCGCTGATGAACGTTTACGGCCAGCTGCCCATCAATGTGAAGCTGATCATCGAGGGCGAAGAAGAAGTGGGCAGCGAGAACATCTACAAATTCGTCCGTGAGAACAAGCGGAAGCTGAAGGCGGACGCACTGTTGGTCTCCGATACGTCGATGGTGGCGGGGGGCGTGCCCTCGATCACCTATGCTCTGCGCGGGCTGAACTACTACGAGATCGAGATCTCCGGCGCCGAACAGGACCTGCATTCCGGCGTGTTCGGCGGCGTGGCGCCGAACCCGTTGCAGGTGCTCGCGGACCTCTTCGCGCGGCTGCACGACAAGGATGGGCGCGTGGCCGTGCCCGGCTTTTATCGCGACGTACAAACGCTCTCAAAAGTGGAGCACCGCGCCTTGCACGCGCTGCCCTGGAGCGAGAAGGACTTGCGGCGCTTCGTGGGATCGCCGGGGCTCAACGGCGAGAAGGGCTACACGACGCTTGAGCGGCTCTGGTGCCGGCCCACGCTCGAGTTGAACGGAATGTGGGGCGGCTACATGGGCGAGGGGGCGAAGACGGTGATTCCGGCCAAAGCCTGGGCCAAATTCTCCACTCGCCTAGTGCCGAATCAGGACCCGAAGAAGATCGCTGCCATGGTGGAAAAGCAGGTGCGGCGGCTGTTGCCGAAGACGGTGAAGTGCAAATTCCAGACGCTGAGCCAGGGCAAGCCCTGGGTTGCTACCTACGACTCCCCGATCTTCCAGACGGCGATTCGGGCGCTGACCGAAGGCTTTGGTCGCAAGGCGGTTTTCATCCGCGAGGGTGGATCGATCCCATTCGTCACCGAGGTGCACGACGAGTTGCGCGTGCCGTGCGTGCTGATGGGCTTTGGTCTGCCGGACGAGAACGCCCATGCCCCGGATGAACACATCTCGCTCGATCATTATTATGGCGGGATCCGGTCGGTGGCCCGATTTTACGAGGATTTGGCCGCTCTCAAACCCGGGGAGGTGGCGTCGAAGAAGCGCTCATGAGCCTCGGAAGCGGCTTTTTCGGCGTGGACCCCCGATTTTCGGGAGATTTTGGCGTTTTTTCTATTGCCTTCGTTCCGATGGGTGTTATAGTGCCGCAAGACGGGCCTGCCCAGCCTGAAAAATGTGGGCACAATCACTAGGAGGATCGAATTCAATGCCGGCCAACCCGATGAGCAAAGCCAAGACTGTGGCTTTTCTGGCAGACAAGTGCGACGTTCCAAAAAAGACGGTGAGCGGGTTCTTCGATGAATTGTTCAAGCTCTCTGTCAAGGAGTGCAAGTCGGGCTCTGGGAAATTCGTCATTCCCGGCCTTGCGCGAGTGGTGAAGGCCCATCGCAAAGCGCGTATGGGACGCAACCCGCGCACCGGCGAGCCCATCAAGATCAAGGCGAAGACGGTTGTCAGAATCCGGCCGTCGAAGCAACTGAAAGACGCCCTGCTCAAGTAAACTTCCAACCGCACCGTCTGGAGGGCCGTTCCGGCCCTCCAGCGGCGCGTTCCTTCCGGGTCCACGCTAGAGCTTTCTCCGACGAAAACCGCTTTCCTCCCCCGAGCTTATTTCCTACTGCGCCGGCGTGTCCACGTGCACTCGTATCTCCAGGAGGCAGGGTTCATTTGCCGGGCAAGCAGTGGGGAGGCCGCGACGTGGCATAATCGATGCTTCTTATGCGCCACGAATCGGGACTGCTCACAGATCTTTACGAACTCACCATGGCCGCCGGGTACGTACGGACTGGCTTTCGCTCACGCGCCACATTCGAACTCTTTGCACGGAGTCTGCCGGAGCACCGGAATTTCCTGGTGGTTGCCGGGGTCGAGCAGGCGCTCGATTTCCTCGAATCGATGCGGTTCACTCGCGAGGAGATCGGTTACCTGCGGCAGCATCCCGCGTTCCGGAATGTCGGACGAAAATTCTTCGATTATCTGGCGCGGTTCCGCTTCAGCGGCGACGTGTGGGCGATGCCGGAAGGTACGTTGGCGTTCGCGGGCGAGCCGGTGATGAGGGTGGAAGCGCCAATCGCCGAGGCGCAACTCGTGGAGACGTATCTGCTGGCGGCGATCCATTGCCAGACGCTGGTGGCAAGCAAAGCGGCGCGGGTCGTGCTGGCCGCGCGCGGGCGGTCGGTGATCGAGTTCGGGTCGCGGCGGGCACACGGGATCGAAGCTGGTGTGCTGGCGGCGCGGGCGGCGTGGCTGGCCGGCTGCGACGGCACCTCGAACTCCTATGCCGGCCACGTCTACGGGATACCGACGTTCGGAACGCAGGCGCATTCCTGGATCATGGCGCACGCAACCGAGCAGGAGGCGTTCGAAAAATTCCTCGACGTGTTTCCCGGATCGTCGACGCTGCTCGTCGACACGTACGACACGCGCCGCGCCATTGCGCAGATCATCGAGACCGGACGGAAGCCGGCCGGGCTGCGGCTCGACAGCGGAAACCTGGTCGGGGACAGTCGCTGGGCGCGCGAACAACTGAAGCGTGCGGGCTGGGGCGACGTGCAGATTTTCGCCTCGGGTGATCTCGATGAAAACAAAATCGATGCGATGCTGCGGAACGGCGCCGAGGTGGATGGATTCGGCGTGGGCACTTCGCTGGTGACTTCTTCCGACTCTCCCTCGATCGGCTTGATTTACAAGCTCGTTGAAGTACATCGAAACGGCCGCGCGGTCAACGTGGCCAAGTTCAGCCCCGCCAAAGCCACCTACCCAGGGCCGAAACAGGTGTTCCGTTTCCACGATCGCTCGGGGCAATTCGCCAAGGATCAAATCGCGCTCGAGGACGAGCGTCCACGAGGCGGCGAGCCCCTGTTGGCGCCCGCACTGCGCAAGGGCCGCCGGATTCGGCCAGCCGAGTTACTCGAGGAGGCCCGCGCGCGCTGCAAAAAGCAGATCCTACTGCTGCCCGAGCGTTACCGGCGCATCGACAAGCGCGCCGCCTTCCCGGTGAGCTACAGCCAACGGCTTACGCGAATGTTCGAGCGGATGCGGCGCGCGGCGCTCGCAGACTAGCGATAGAATGGAAAAGCAAGGCTGGTTCAAGCGTCGAGGAAGTCGATGAGAACGGGAGAAGTGATCTTTTGGGATGTCGATACGCAGCGGGATTTCATGCTGCCGGGAGGGAGGTTGTACGTTCCCGGCGCCGAAAAATTGATCCCCAACCTGAAACGGCTGGTCGATCTGGCGCGAGACGGTAGTGTCTTCCTGGTTTCAACCGTCGATGCGCACACGCCCAATGACCCCGAATTCCGCGACTGGCCTCCGCACTGCGTTCAGGGCACGCCGGGACAACAGAAAATTCCTGAAACGCTGACAGACGATTTCCTGATTGTTCCGAACGATCCCGAATTCCGCCTGCCGGATGATCTGCTGGCACACAAGCAGATCATTGTGGAGAAGCAAACCCTCGACGATTTCGACAATCCGAATACGGAACGGATTTTGCGCCTGCTGGGAAGAGACGTCGAGCATTTCGTTTTCGGCGTGGTAACCGAATATTGCGTGCGCCTATCGGTCGTGGGGATGCTGGAGCGCGGCTACCGGGTCGCGGTGGTGACCGACGCCATCGAAACGCTGAAGGAAGAAGACGGCCGCCGCGCGCTGGCAGAATTCCAGACACGAGGGGCGCGGCTGGTGAGGATCGAAGAGGCTCTGAACGAGGCGATGCGCGCGGCGCACGCCGGCGCGACCGACCGACGTGTTCACCTGGGGTAGACGAGCTCCGGCACCACTCCTTCCTATTCCTGCCGCAGCGTGATGATCGGATCAACGCGCGTGGCGCGCCGCGCCGGCACAAAACAGGCCACCAGTCCCGCGATAATGATGAGAGCCACCACGGCGGCGAATGTCAGTGGGTCGGTGGGCTTGACGCCCCACAACTGGTTTGCCAGATAGCGTGTTAGACCGAAGCTTGCCAGCGCGCCGAGGGCGATTCCCGCGCCAAGCAGAACCATCCCTTTCCTGATGACCATTTCAAAAATGTCCCCGCGCCGGGCGCCGAGCGCCATCCGAATCCCGATTTCGTGTAGGCGCAGTGAAACGGAATAGGCCATGACACTAAAGATTCCCGTCATAACCAGCAGCAAACCGACGGCGGCGAACACGCCCGCGAAAATGAACTCGAAGCGGGGAGAAGAAAAAACGTCGCGCTCGAGCGAGCTCTCAACGGTGGACGTGTTCGTCACCGCTAAGTCGCTATCGATCGCCCAGAGCTGGCGACGAATCGCAGTGATCAGCGAGTCGGGGTTCACGGCGGTTCGGACCAGGATACCGCCCGCATTGTGCAGGATCGTGTACGGAAGAAGCGTATAGGGAAGATAGGCTTCCGGCGCGGGCGGATTGCGGAGACCGGAATTCCGCTCGTTGGAAACCACACCGATCACCTGAAAACTCGCATCGCGCAGCGTCGGTATTTGATCGAGTGTCTTGAATTTGATTTCTTGCCCGACGGGATCTTCAATGCCGAAATACTTGCGCGCGAACGCATCGTTGATGACCACAACGCGGCGCGCCCCATCGACGTCGGCTTGCGAGAAGAGCCGGCCACGGAGCAAATGCGACTGAAATGCAGAGAAATAGCCCTTACCGCCCAGGTCTAGCAAGGAATTCCAGGGGCTGGCGTGGGTTTTCCCGGGAATGGTGATTTCACTGGAAGGCGCTCCGTAGGGCGGCGAGGAAACGAATTCCGTCGCGGCGACCACACCCGGCAATGCCTGGATGCGGCGAAGGACCTCGGGAATGAGCGCCCGCTCCTGCCCGGCCGCTCGCTGGACACCCGCCGGGTAAGACACTTGAAAGGCGAGCAGGTTGCGGGGATTGAACCCCAGATCGACGCGCTCGAGCCCGAAGACCGTGCGCAGGAGCAATCCCGAGCCAATCAGCAAGACGATCGACAAAGCCACCTCGGAAACTACCAAGAGCGCGCGAAGCCACCCATGACGGAAACCCGTGTCCGCGCCCCTGCCCGCGGCCATCAGCCTCGACTGGAAACGAGCCCGCGATGCACCCAGCGCCGGCGCAAGGCCTATCGCCACCGTAATGAGGAAGGTGATTCCCGCGGCAAATGCCAACACCGGCGGATTCAGTGCGATCACTGCTTCCTGGGGAAACGTGTTGTAGGGCACGAGCGGAACGATATCCCGAATGCCGACCCAGGCGAGAAAGCACCCGGCGAGGCAGCCGACTCCTCCCAAAACGAAACTCTCAGTCAAGAACTGGCGGATCAGCCTGCCGGGTGTCGCACCCAAGGATGCGCGAATGGCAATTTCCTTGTCCCGGTTGGTGGTCCGTGCAAGAAGAAGACTTGCCACGTTGCTGCAAGCGATCAGCAGCAGCATCAGGGAAGCGTAAAACAATGGGTAGATCAATTGCTTGAATCCTCCCGTGACGCGGTCCGCGAGTGTTGTCGTGACTACAGTGAAGCGCTTGGGATAGAGGCGCGGATCGACCTTGGCGTACTGGTGGGCTACCACGTCCAGGTCCGCGGCGGCCTGCTTCAAGGCTATGCCTGTCTTGAGGCGCCCCACGGTGTAGAGGAACCTGTCCTTCAGTTCAGGATCGGTGAGAACCTGTGCGGGTTCCACGCTGATTGGAATCCACACATCCACCCAAGCCCAGCGGAAGCGCGGCGGCATGATGCCGACGAGGATTCTTGGCACACCGTTCAGCGTGAAGCTCCGACCCACGATTTTCGGGTCGCCATCGAACTGTCGCTGCCATAGCTTGTAGCCAATGACGAATACGCGCGTCGCCCCGGGCTTCACGTCCTCCGCCGTCGGCAAACGTCCCAAGATGGGGTTTTCGCCGAAAAGCTGGAAGGAATTGACGGTGAGATAGTCCGCATCGAATTGGTAAGTGCTGTCACCTGTGGTATAGCGGACTGGCGTCGTGCCGAACCCTCCGTATTCGCCGCTCATATCTTCGAAGACGCTGTTATGCTCGCGGAAGTAGAGAAACTCGGGAAACGACAACGATTCCCGATCGCCGATCTTGGGATGATCGAGATCCAGGACTCCGAAACTGATGACGCGGTTGGGATGTGGGAAAGGGAAAGTATTGAGCAAAACGCCGTAGAGGGCGCTGAAAATGACCGTACTTGCGCCGATTCCCAGCGCGAGAGTCAAAACGGCAATCGCGGCGAAGGCGGGCGACTTGCGCAAGGTGCGAAGAGCATAGCCAATATCCTGCGATAGGCTCTCGACCAAGTAAGTGCCACGCGCCTCGCGGCATTCTTCCTTGACGCGTTCGACGCCGCCGAAATCGAGCATGGCGCGGCGACGGGCTTCGGCGGGTGCGACGCCATTGGCGATCAGATCGGCGGTGCGTTGCTCGAGGTGGAAGCGCAATTCAGA
>JAGWOX010000071.1 GCA_028877145.1 Acidobacteriota bacterium
AAGCGAACCACAAACCATACTCGCTGCTCGCTCACCTCCACGCTCCTCCAAGGCATCGCTCCCGACCTCCTCGGCCGGAAACTCTACCCCACCTGTAAAGGATGTCGTGGCAACCACTGTAAAGGATGTCCTGGCACCATACACTTCAGGGCGGCATCTTGCCGAGCCGCCGAAGAGCCCCGAGGCAAAAGCGATTTCCGCGCAGCGACCTGGTCAGATGCCAAGCAGCCCGTAGCACAGGCATTGCGCCAATTTAAACTCTGAAGCCCGCTTCACGCCGCCGCCGCCCGCCCGTATCGGGCAAGGAGCCATCAGCGCCCGGACGCTCGGACGCAGGCCGGTGCCCACACCCAAGAATGCCTCTGCGACCAAACCCGCATTCGCTTGTATGCTATTCCTGCCGGCCGAGACCGGCCGCTGCGCCCCACGAAACTCTGGAGGAATGCACATGGCTCTCTTGCTCACGGAATCTGACGTTCGCCAACTCCTGACGATGCCGATGGCCCTCGAGGCGGTCGAGCAAGCCTTCCGCGACGTCGCCGAGGGCACCTTCATTCTCCACTCCCGCCGCCGCATCCACACGCCGAACAAAGGTTTCCTGCATTACATGGCAGCGGCGGATTTCGTGAGCGGCTACGAAGGGCTGAAGATCTACACCTACGCGAAGGGCGCGCTCCGATTCCTCGTGCCGCTGTTTCGCTGGGACACGGGCGAACTCGTGGCCCTGATCGAGGCCGATCACATGGGCCGCGTGCGCACGGGCGCGGCGAGCGGCGTGGCAACAAAATTCATGGCGCGCCCCGATGTGCGCACCGTGGCCCTCATCGGCACCGGCTCCCAGGCGTCCACGCAGGTCGAAGCGGTTTGCGCCGTGCGCCCGATCGAGCACGTCCGTGTCTACGGGCGCAATGAAGAAAAGCGTCGCGAATTCGCGCGGCATCTCGCTGACCGCGTGAATGCGGCCATTGACGCGGTCGATTCGCCCGAGCGCGCCGTTCGCGGCGCCGACGTCGTCATCACCATCACCAGCGCGGCCGATCCGGTGATCGAATCCGCCTGGCTGGCGCCTGGCGCGCACATCAACGCCGTCGGCAGCAATCTGGCCCACAAATGCGAAATCGACGGCGAAACCGTGCGCCAGGCCGGCGTCATCGCCACCGATTCCATAGAGCAGGCGAAAATCGAGGCGGGCGATCTCATTCAGGTGTTCGGCGCGGATGCGGGACGCTGGGCCCGCGTAGTGGATCTGGCGCAGATCGTCGTAGGCCACGTCCCCGGCCGCCACGATCGCGACCAGATCACCCTCTTCAAATCCAACGGCGTGGCCATCGAGGACGTAGCCGTAGGCGCGCGAGTCTACGAACTAGCCCGCGAGCGCGGCGTGGGAAGGGAAGTGCCGTTGTTTGAAAAGTAGCGTGGCCACTCTTGGCTGCGGCCTTTTCTTTACCCCAAAGCGCGCAACCAAAAGTTGCTGCGGAGCCAAGCAGCTCGACCAGCAAAATTTGGGGAAATGTTTAAAACCCGCAGCCAGGATTGGCTGCGCTACGAAAGGCAACGCTCCATGGCCTACTATGAGCGGCGCCTGCCGCACTGGCACCCCGAAGGCAAGGCTGTCTTCCTCACATGGAGACTGAACGGATCACTCCCCGCCAGCTTCCTCTTTCGCCTGAGCAAGGAGCCGCCCACGACGCCGGGCCGCACATCCCGCATGGCTGACGTGGAGCTGGACAAAGCCGGCCACGGACCCTCGTGGCTGAAGGACCCGCGCGTCGCGCGCTGCGTGGTTGAAACAATCGAGCGCGGAGCAAGCCCGCTAGCTCAATATGCGCTTCACGCGTTCGTGGTAATGGCGAATCACGTGCATCTTCTGCTCGAGCCTCACGTCCCGATACGAAGAATCACCGATGGACTGAAAGGAGTGAGCGCGAGGAACGCCAACCGCATTCTCGGCAGAACGGGACAAAAGTTCTGGCAAAGCGAATCGTTCGACCACTGGGTACGCAACGAAGGCGAATTCGAGAGAATCCGTGCATATATCGAAAACAACCCGGTGACGGCGGAATTAGCCACCAAACCAGAAGACTGGCCCTGGTCAAGCGCGACGAGGAAGTAGCGCAGCCACTCCTGGCTGCGGCCATTTTCTTTTTCCAAGGGCACGCAACCAGAGCTTGCTGCGAAGCCAAGCAGCTCGACCAGCGCCATTTTTGAATTGGTTAAAACCCGCAGCCAGGAGTGGCTGCGCTACCTTACGGCTTTTCAGCCGCCGGCCCGCGCAGGCGCTGTTCCAGCGCGCTGTGTAGCCGGTCGCGCACGCCCTGCGGCAGCGGCAGCGGCTCGGCATTGCAGAAAATTTCGATGGTTTTCCGTGTGGTGTCGACCAGCAGGCGGCAATCGTGACAGTTTCCCAAATGAACCTTGATCTCCTCGACGGTGCCCTTGTCGAGTTGGCCGTCGAGGAAATCGCAAAGCTCTGTCAGGACCGATTTACAGTTCACTTCCTTGCAGCTCACTTCTAGCGCCCCCACGGAACACCCGGTCGAGAGTGTGCCTCAATTTCAACCTTGCCCGCAACAGCCTAGATTTGACGGCCGGGACGGAAAGTCCCAGCAGGCGGGCTGTATCTTCCGTTGATAGTTCTTCGATGTCGCGGAGCTGGAAAACGATTCGGTAGGCCGGCTCGAGTTGCGCGATCGCGCGGGCCAGAATGGTCTGCATTTCGCTCCGCTCGAAACGCTGATCCGGCTTCGGACCCCAATCTTCGATCTCGCGCGGTACCAGATCGTCCTCGGTCTGCAACGATTCGTCGATGGAGACTTCCTGCGGCCGCCGCCGGCGCAATTTCATCAGCGCTTCGTTGACGGCGATACGGACGAGCCAAGTATAAAAGCGGGAATCGCCTTGAAAATCGGGCAGATGCTGATAGGCCTTGAGGAAAGCGTCCTGCGTCGAATCCTCGGCGTCCTCTCGGTTCTGTGTGATGTTGTAAGTAAGGCGGTAAATCCTTCCCTCATAACGATGGACGAGGGTTTCGAAAGCACGCAGGTCCCCGCCCTTGGCTGCGGCGACGAATGTGGCTTCATCGTCGACGGGGGCGGGACGTGGTGCAGCGGCATTGGCGCGTGCGCGATCAGTCGGATTCATGGTAAGTTCCAGGCCGCCCTTTTCGCTACAGACTAACACAGCTTTCCCCCCCGCCGAAGGACTCTCGCCAACTGCTTCTGCTGATGGGTGGAAAGGCGCCTACAGACATCGATACGAGGAGTTTGATGCAGAGGCCGGCGAATAGTCGCAGAAAATTTCTAAGCAGCGTGCCGCCGCGTGCCAGCGCCTGCCCCAGAACAGGATTTTCACCCCGGCACCTCACCGAAACACTCATGTACGCTTCGCTGCCGAGCCCCGCCGAGGCCTGTCATCCTGAAGCGAAGCGAAGGATCCCGTAGCTACGTATAGGTACCCTCTCTTGTTGACGCCATCGTCATGCCTCGCCGGATGGCCCGGGTGCCCCAGGCGCCGTACTTGCGCCTGGGGGTGTTGCCTTCAAATCCCACACCACGACACGAACGCGGCCAGACCCAAACCCCTTGCTCCAAGCGAAGCCCTCTTGCGACTCGCCGCTACATCTCCGCTCCTTATATTCCAGATATCTGGACGCTTGGCCGCAACGTACATGCAACCCGCACTGGCAAAATCGGTTCAAATGTTGTAAATAATGACCATTGTCATGAACATGCTCGTGCGAAGACGCTCTTTGCTTGCGGCGCTGGTTCTCCTCGTCGTTGGCACGTTCTTCGCCACGTCGATCGCCGCACAGATCGTTCACGAGCATCATTCGGTCGCCTCGGAAGCCTCCTGCCCCATCTGCCATCTGCTCCACCGCGTGGCGGTGAAGGGCATTGCCTCGAATTCGATCGCGCTTCCGCGGCCGCTCGTCCGGAAGGTCCTGCCGCGCGAAACGGTGGGGCGGCTAAACCCCTTCTTCTCGACGAGCACTCCCCGCGCGCCGCCTGCCGCCTGATCATTCCGCCATTCATACGCCGGCTTTTTTCAGCCGGCGGAGTTTGTAACCCATCAAATCGGAATCCGCGCATCGAACGTGTAGCGCCGGGAAAGGGCGTACATGAGAATTTGCTTTGCGGCGCCGGCAGGCGTCGCCAGTTTCCGCAACCGGCTGCGGGCCGGAGCGCATTGGAGCATGGCGTTCTTCCGCCGCGCCCGCCAATCTCCGCCGATGGAAGGTCCTATGGCTACTCTTACGCGCACCTTGCCCACCGCGTTGCTGGCCGCTTCCCTGGCACTCGCGCCCGGCGTCGCGCGGGCACAATCGCCGGCAAGCGCGCCGGCATCGCCGCCTCCGAAGATCACCCTGGATCAGGCGATTCACTACGCGCTCTTGCGCAATCCGTCCCTGCAAGCCGCCCGCACGACGGTCGCGCAGAGCAAGGCCGAGGAAGTCACCGCCAACCTGCGGCCCAATCCGGTGCTCGGCTGGGACGCGCAGTTCATCCCGTTGTTCAGCCCCAGCGCGCTGACCCCGGATACGATCGATAATTTCTCGCAGTTCGACATGGGGTTGAGCTACCTCTTCGAGCGCGGCAAAAAACGCCAGCACCGGCTGGCGGCCGCGCAGGAGGCCACGGCGGTCACCACCTCGCAGGTCTCCGACGCCGAGCGTACCCTCACCTTCATCGTGGCCCAGCAGTTCGTCGCCGTGCTTCTGGCCGAGCGCACCCTGGCTTTTGCTCAGCAGAATCTGGCCAGCTTCCAGAGCACGGTGAAGATCAGCGAGGCGCAGTACAAGGCCGGCGACATCAGCTACGGCGACTACCTGAAAATCAAGCTGCAGCTCCTGCAGTTCGAGCTCGACGTTTCGAGCGCCACGCTCGCCCGCCAGCAGGCGCTGGCCGGATTGCGCCAGACGATCGGTTTCGAATCGGTGCCCGCCGGTTACGACGTTTCCGGCACGCTCAACTACACGCCGCTGAAATTGCAGCGCGCGGACCTCGAGAAGATGGCGTTGCAGTTGCGGCCCGATCTTCGTGCCGCCGATCAGGGCATCACCGCCGCGCAGGGACAGTACGCGCTCGCCAAGGCCAATGGCAAGCGCGACGTCACCTTCACCGCCAACTACACCCACCTCGGCGCCCTCAACAATGCGTCCCTCTTCTGGACCATCCAGCTGCCCATCTTCGACCGCAATCAGGGCGAGATCGCCCGCACCAACGCCGCGATCACCCAGGCCCAGGACAGCGCCATCGCCGCGCGCCAGCAGGTGCTCACCGACGTCAGCAACGCCTACGACGCGGTCCACGAGGATGGAGGGTCCGTCGAGCTGTATCAGTCCGGTTATTTGAAACAGGCCAGGGATTCGCGCGATATCAGCGCCTACGCCTTCCAGCGCGGCGGCGCCAGCCTGCTCGACCTGCTGGATGCCGAGCGCAGCTACCGCGCCGTGGAGCTCGGCTATTTCGAGACGCTCGCCTCTTACCAGCTTGCCTTGGAGCAGCTCCGCGAAGCCGTCGGCGCCAGGAGATTGCCATGAGCATCTTGAAAAAGTTTCCCCCCCGCAAAGAAAGCAGCACATGGAAGCGCCCGGATCGCCGTTCGGGTCCGGGCGCTCCATTTTCCCGCTTGGGGCTGGCGCTCGCCGCGCTGGCGGTCGTCGCGCTCGCCGGTTGCGCGCGCGAGCAGACGAAAAGCGAAAACGAAATGACGTCGTTTTCCTCGCAGGGCGTCGATGCCTCGCTCTTCTCCGTGCCGAAGAACCAGCTCCCGCGCATCCAGATCGTTCCGGCCGCGAGGCAAAAGATCCAGCGCGTGCTGCGACTGCCCGGCACGGTGGGCTACAACATGTTCCGCACGACGCCGGTGATCAGCCAGGTGGGCGGGCCGGTGACGCGCCTCCTCGCCGTTCCCGGCCAGATGGTGCGGCAGGGAGAGCCGCTGCTCTACGTGCAAAGCCCCGATTATTCGCAGCTCCGCGCGAATTTCCTGAACGCGCGCGATGCCTATCACCTCGCCGACCTCAATTACAAACGCTCCGAGGACCTCTACGCCCATCAGGCCATCGCCCAGCGCGATCTGCTCTCGTCCGAATCGGCGCGCAATCAGGCGCAGGCGAATTTGCAAGCCGCGCAGGCCGCCCTCGAAGCCCTTGGCATCAAGGATCCCGGCAAGGCGACCGATAGCGCATCCTCGCAGATTCCCGTCCTCGCGCCGATTTCCGGCGAAGTGGTCGAGCGGCAGGCCTCGCCCGGCCAGTTGCTCCAGGCCGGCGCGACGCAATGCTTCACCATTTCGGATATGCACACCGTGTGGGTGCTCGTGAACGTGTATCAGAAAGATATGCCATATGTGCGCGTGGGCGAATCGGCGACCATCGAGACCGACAGCTACCCCGAATCGTTCCACGGCCGCATCTCGTATCTGGCGCCGGCGCTCGATCCGAATTCGCGAACGCTGGCCGCGCGCATCGTCACCGATAATCCCCGGCTCGAGCTGAAGAAAGACATGTACGTGACGGCGCTCCTCAACGCGGGAACGATTCCCGACGCCCTCGTGGTTCCCGTGGCGGCCGTCCTGCGCGACAGCGAAAACCATCCCTTCGTCTACGTGCAGGCCGGCGAGGACAAATTCGCGCGCCGCCTCGTCACGATCGGGCAGACCGAAGGCGGCGTGACGCAAATTACTTCCGGCCTTACCGCCGGAGAAAAAGTCGTCGGCGACGGCAGCCTGTTCCTCCAATTCGCCAATTCGCTGCGTTAGGGGATATCGCCGAATGATCCATCGCATCGTACGAGCCGCGCTCAACCAACGCTTCCTGGTCCTCATGCTCGTGATGTTCCTGATCCTGGCCGGCTCGATTTCCTTCCAGCGAATGCCGGTCGAGGCGTATCCGGACCTCTCGCCGCCGATGGTCGAAATCATCACGCAGTGGCCGGGCCATGCCGCCGAGGAGGTCGAGCGGCTGATCACGATTCCGGTCGAGGTCGAGATGAACGGCATCCCGCAGCTCGACGTGATGCGCTCCATCTCGCTCTACGGCCTGTCGGACGTGATCCTGACGTTCCACTACGACACGGACAATTACTGGGCGCGCGACCGCGCTTTCCAGCGCCTTTCGCAAGTCACGCTGCCCTCGGGCGTCACGCCGGGCCTCGCGCCGCTGTCGAGTCCGAGCGACCTGGTGTACCGCTACGTGCTCGAAAGCCCGGACCGCGGCCCGATGGAGCTGAAAACGTTCGAGGACTGGATCGTGGAGCGGGCGTACAAGTCCGTTCCCGGCGTCGCGGACGATTCCGGTTTCGGCGGCACGGTGATGCAGTATCAGGTGCTGCTCGATCCCACGCGGCTCTACGGCTACCACTTGAGCGTGCCCCAGGTGATGGCCGCGCTGACCGCCAACAATTCCAACGCCGGCGGCGGCTTCTATTCGCAGGGCGGGCAATTCTATTACGTGCGCGGCATAGGCCTCGTGCATTCGCTCGAGGACATCGCCGATATCGTCGTCGGCAGCTTCAACGGCGTGCCCGTGCGCGTGAAGGACATCGGCCAGGTGGTGATCGGCCACGCGCCACGGCTTGGCGAATTCGGCTTCATGAAAAACGACGATTCCGTCGAGGGCGTGATCCTCATGCGCACCGGCGAGCAGACGCAAAACGTCCTCAAGGGCGTCGAGGCGAAAACGAAGCAGATCAACCGGCAACTCTTGCCGCCGGACGTCAAGGTCCGCCCGTTTTACGATCGCAGCGATCTGGTGAAGCTGACGATCGACACCGTGGAGTCGAATCTGCTCCGTGGGATGGTGCTGGTGCTGATCGTGTTGATCTTCTTCCTGGTCAGCTTCCGGGCCGCCGTGATCGTCACGCTGACGATTCCGCTGGCGCTGCTCTTCGCCTTCATCCTGCTCCACGCCGAGAACGTCTCCGCCAACCTCTTATCCATTGGCGCGATCGACTTCGGCATCATCATCGACGGCACCGTGGTGATGATGGAAAACATCTACCGCGAGCTGGGCATGCGCGCCGGCCAGGAATACAGCCTGTACGACGTGATCCTGCAGGCCGCCCGCGACGTGGACCGGCCGATCTTCTATTCGGTCGCCGTCATCATTTCCGGCTATCTGCCGATCTACGTGCTCACCGGCGCTTCCGGCCGCCTGTTCCATCCGATGGCCGATACGATGGTCTACGCGCTGATCGGCGCGCTGATCATCACCCTCACTCTGGTTCCCGTGCTCAGTTCCTACTGGTTCAAGAAGGGTGTGAAGGAGCACGTGAATCCCGCTTTCGAGTGGCTCAAGCGACGCTACGCGTGGGGACTCGACTGGGGCCTCGACCATCCCACATTCACCCTGGGCGCCGCCGTTCTCATCTTCGTCGGCGCGCTCATGCTGGTGCCCTACATCGGCGGCGAGTTCATGCCGCATCTCGATGAAGGCGCTCTATGGGTGCGCGCCACGATGCCCTATACCATCTCCTGGCAGGAAGCGTCGAAGATCGCGCCGCAAGTCCGCCAGATCCTCATGTCCTATCCGCAGGTCACCATCGTTGGCCAGGAACTCGGCCGGCCCGACGACGGCACCGATCCCACCGGCTTCTTCAACTGCGAGTATTACGTCGGCCTGCACCCCTACGGCGACAAGGAGTGGAAGACCGGCCCCATCCGCAACAAAGCGGAACTGATCGCCAGCATTCAGAAAAAACTGAGCGTCTTCCCGGGCATCATTTTCAACTACACGCAGCCCGCCGAGGATGCCGTCGACGAAGCGCTCACCGGCCTCAAGAGCGCCCTCGCCGTCAAAATCTACGGCCCGGATCTCAACGTCCTGCAGCAGAAAGCCGTCCAGATCAAGCAGGCGCTCTCGCAAGTGCCTGGCTTCACTTCGCTGCTCGTCGTCCGGGAGCTCGGCCAGCCCAGCCTGCGCATCAATATCGACCGCGACAAGATCGCCCGCTACGGCATCAACGTCAGCGACGTCGAAGCGGTGATCGAAGCCGCCGTTGGCGGGCAGGCGGCCACGCAGGTGATTCAGGGCGAGAAACTCTTCGACCTCGTCGTCCGCATGGAACCGCAGTTCCGCTCGACGCCTGAGGAGATTGGCAACCTGCTCGTCGCCAGCCCTTCGGGCCAGTTGATTCCGCTCAAGGAACTGGCGGACATTCTCGTCGAAAACGGCGCGTCCTTCATCTATCGCCAGGATAATTCGAGATATATCGGCGTGCAGTACGCGATCACCGGGCGCGACCTGGCGGGAGCGGTGGACGCGGGCAAGGCGGCCATCGCGAAAAATGTCCAGCTTCCGCCGGGCTATTTCGTCACCTGGGGCGGCGAATACAGCCAATATCTGGCGGCGCGCGAGCAGATGGAAGTCATCGCGCCGATCACCGTGCTGCTGATTCTGCTGATCCTTTTCGCTCTCTACGGCAACTTCAAATTCCCGGTTGCCGCTCTCATCGGCGTCATTCTCACCGAGCCGGTCGGCGCACTGCTGGCCTTGAAGCTCACCGGCACTCCGTTCAGCGTGTCGAGCGGCCTGGGGCTTCTCGCGCTGATGGGTGTTTCGGTGGAAATCGTCGTCGTCATGTATTCCTACGTGAACAAGCTGCGTCTCGAAGGAATGGACATCCGCACCGCCACGCGCGAAGCCGCTCTGTTGCGCCTCCGCCCGATCATGATGACTGCGCTGGTGGCTTGTCTCGGCCTGTTGCCCGCCGCGCTATCCCACGGCATAGGCTCCGATACGCAGCGCCCCTTCGCCCGAGTCATCGTAGGCGGCCTCCTGGGCCCGTTGTTCCTCGGCTTCTTCGTCTACCCGGTCCTGTATCGCCTGGTAGCCCGAGACAACGACGTCCTGCAGGTGTAGCGCCGGGCTTCAGCCCGGCAAGTTTTCTTGAATTAGGAAGAATAAGGAGCGCTCTGAGTAGGCCCCAGCCGGCGAAAAGGTGCCACCCTGAAGAGTGGCGCTACACGACCCTCGCTTGTGTAGCGCCGGGCTTCAGCCCGGCAAGCTCTTCGGCTTCCACGGAGGAACCCACTGTTTCCTTGCGCACGCCCCGAGGGGCCAAGGCATAGTCATTGACCCGGAATGCGCAAAATCGCGCGGATCGGCGCACAGGCCCTTTCGCACCGGGTTCATCCAGATATACCAAGCCACGGCTTCCATCTCGGCGCTCTTCCGCAGAATGCAGTCGTAATACTTGGCTTGCCACAATCTCGCGCCCGTCTTTCGCTTGTACTCGAAGGCGGTGCGCTGTTTGAACGGGCTCAGAAACGAGCGCAAAGAGCTTTCCGTGCCGAGTCCTTCGGCGAGCAGATGCAGGTGGTCCGGCATGAAGCAGAAGGCATGTACGGCGAACCGGCTGGCAACCGAGGTCTCATTCAGGCGGGTGAGGCAGCGCAAAACCGGTTGCTCGTCCGCGAAGACCGGCCTTCGCTCCTCACAACAGATCGTGACGAAATAGTGGCGCTGCCCGATGTAGCTCCCGGATGCAAGGCGTATGTTTTTGCGCGTGAATCGCATGTATGGTCTGCCACCCTGAAGGGTGGCGCTACGGGAGCCTCGCCTGTGTAGCGCCGGGCTTCAGCCCGGCACGTTTTAAATCCGAAGCAAAAAGAAAATGCCCAGCGCTGTCAGAGCCAGTCCGTACCAGCGTTCGAGCTTTGCGGACCTGGTGCGAATCGCGAGCCGGGCGCCTAAATATGAGAAGGGCAACGCCCCGGCCGCAACCAATCCCGCCACGAGCCACGAGACGTGTCCCAGCCACGCATGAACGACGGTGCCAGGCAGCGCCAGCACGGCCGACACAGCCAGCGAGCACGCAAACGCCTTCTTGATCGGCTGGCGCAGAAAACGCGAGTAACTCGGTGCCAGCAGGAACCCCCCGGAATTGGCCAGCAACCCGGAAACGAGTCCGATCGCCGCGGAAACCGAGGTCAGCCGCAGCTTCCAATGCGAAGGCCGCACAGGCCCATCGGCGCCATGATTCGCTTGCGGCAGCACCTTCTGCTCCGGGAAAAAGAGGAACGAGAGCCCGAATCCCAACACCAGCAGCGCCGTGGCGATGAGCAGCGGCTTCGCGCCCGTCACCTGCGACAGCAGCGAGCCGATGATGATCGTTGGCACGCCCACGACGACGCTCCACCACACCACTTCCCAATCGAGCAGGTTCGATCGCCAGTAAGCAGCCGAAGCGATCAGCGTGCCGGGCATCGTCGCGGGCAGCGGCGATGCAACGGCGACAAAACCGGGAAAGCCAAGCAGACTCAAGAGCGGCGTCGCCACCGCGCTCCCGCCCTTGCCGAACAGTCCACCGAGAAAGCCCACAACCACGCCCGTCAAAAACGCGCCCACGTATTGCCAGATCATTGCGACCGGTCTCTCCCAAGCCGGAAAACGCGTCAGTGTACGACGGACGCGAAAGCTTGGCGAATCGGCGCCGTCGAGCAACGCAACCCCTGCCGGAGCCGCCCCGCCTCTTTCGCTCCACGCTTCTCACAAGGAGCGCATGGTCAGCGCAGCCGCGCCCCATAAGCCTTGTCGTCCTGAGCGAAGCTTCTTGCGACGAGCGAAGCGAGTCCCGGCGCACTGTGTCGGGAAGGATCCCGAAAGCACCGAGGCATAGTCCGCCACGCAGATCGATTGTCAGACACGCACGACTACGCCGAAGTTCAGAATCGGGGAAGGAACTGGGTTCTGGGTGCCCTAGGCGCCGCCGTTGCGCCTGGGGTCTTTGCCTTCACCTCCCACTCGCCGGCAAACACAACCACATCCCCGGCCCATGCCTTGACCCCATTTCCACGCGGGGGCTATTCTTACCAACAGACGCGGCTTCCCGCTTTTTTGCCGCTGAATTTCATGGCACGAATCTATCTCGATCACAACGCTACGACCCCGGTCGATCCGGAAGTCCTTTCCGCGATGCTGCCATTTTTTGCCCAAACGTACGGCAATGCCAGCTCGATTCACACGTTCGGCCAACAGGCGCGAGCGGCCGTGGAGCAATCGCGGGAACATGTGGCGCGGCTCTTGGGCGCCCGCGCGGCGGAGATCGTTTTCACGAGCGGCGGCACCGAATCGGACAACTTGGCGATCCTGGGCGTGGTGCGAGCGGTGCCGAGCGAGCGCAAGCACGTAATCACCACCGCGATCGAGCACCATGCCGTGCTGAATACCTGCCAGGCGCTCGAAGCCGAAGGCGTCGAAGTCACCTATCTGCCGGTGAGCGCCGCCGGCGTCGTCGATCCCGCCGGGGTGCGCGAGGCGCTGCGCCCGCACACGGTTTTGATCTCCGTGATGATGGCGAATAACGAGCTGGGCACCATCCAGCCGATCGAAGAGATCGGCCGCATCGCCGCCGAAGCGGAAGTCTGGTTCCACACCGACGCCGTGCAGGCCGCGGGCAAAGTCCCGATCGACGTCGCGCATCTGGGCGTCGATTTGCTCTCGATTTCCGGCCACAAGATTTACGCGCCGAAGGGCGTAGGCGCGCTCTATGTTCGCTCGGGCACGCGCCTCGCTCCGCAAGCCTTTGGCGGCCATCACGAACGCGACCGCCGCCCCGGCACGGAAAACGTTCCCGGCATTATCGCGTTGGGAAAAGCGGCGGAGCTGTCGCTCGCCAAGCAGGCGACCGAGCCGGCCCGCCTCGCGGCCCTGCGAGACCGGTTCGAGAAAGCGATTCTCGATCGCGTCCCGGCGGCGCGCGTGAACGGCGCCGGAGCCGCGCGAGTGGCCAACACGACCAACATCACGTTTTCCTTCATTGAAGGCGAATCCCTGGTCATCGCTCTCGATCTTCAAGCCATCGCCTGTTCGACCGGAGCGGCCTGCTCTTCAGGCGCCATCGAGCCGTCGCACGTGCTGACCGCAATCGGTCTCGCCGCCCCCGAAGCCCGCGCCAGCCTCCGCTTCAGCCTCGGCCGCACCACCGCAGCGGAAGACGTGGACCGTGCCATCGCCGTCGTGCCCGCCGTCGTCGAGCACCTCCGCGACCTCTCTCCCCTTTACAAAAAGCCCGTCTCCACTCCCTGAGTCGACGATCACCGCCTCTCGGAGGGAAAGGTTTCGGGTGCCCCGGGCGCCGTACTTGCGCCTGGGGTTTTTGCCTTTACCTCCCACTCCCCGCGATTCCAAATTTGCAACTCCATTCAGCATCCCCGCCCTGGACCAGGAAAGCCGGGCACCCGTCGTCTTGGAACTCCCGCACTTCCCGAGCACCGCCCGTCCCCTGCTAGAATGGTGCGAATGCGCGAGGAAATCATTGCCGTAGCCATGAGCGGCGGCGTCGACAGCTCCACCGTCGCGGCGCTCCTGCGTGCGCGCGGAGAGAGCATCGTCGGCCTCACCATGCAGCTATGGAACCAGCGTCGGTTGCCCGAACTGATGACCGACGGCGTGGCCGGCCACCGCTGCTGCTCCCTCGACGACGTCTACGACGCCCGCCGAGTGGCCGAGCATCTCGATTTCCCCTACTACGTCGTGAATTTCGAGCGCCAGTTCGAGGACACCGTCGTGCGCCCGTTCGTCGACGATTACCTCTCCGGCCGCACGCCGATTCCGTGCGCGCGCTGCAACACCTTCGTGAAATTCGAGGACCTGATCCTCCTCGCGCGTCAGGTCGGTGCCGAACGCCTGGCCACTGGCCATTACGCGCGCATCCGCCGCAACGCGGAAACCGGCCGCTGCGAATTGTTGCGCGCCGTAGATCGCGCCAAGGACCAGAGCTATTTCCTCTTCGGTCTTACACAGGAGCAGCTCTCGCGAACCGAATTCCCCCTGGGTGAAATGAGCAAAACGGAAGTGCGCGAGGCCGCGCGCGCGGCCCAGCTTCCCGTAGCCGAGAAGCCCGAAAGCCAGGAGATCTGCTTCGTGCCGAACGGCGACTACGCGCGTTTCATCGAAGAGTACCTCGAGGAGCAGGGAACTGCCGTCGCGGCCACGCCGGGTGAGATTGCGACTCCGCAGGGCGAGGTCGTGGGCCGCCACGAGGGCCTGCATCGCTACACGGTCGGCCAGCGCCGCGGCCTGGGTCTCTCTGTAGGCCGTCCGCTCTACGTCATCGAAATCGACGTCGAGAAAAACCGGCTGGTCGTCGGCGAGGACGCCGACCTTCGCCGCGACACCTGCGAAGTGCGCGATGTGAATTGGATCGCTTGGGAAACGCTCGTCGCCCCGGTCGGGGCCGGAGTGAAAATCCGCTATCGCCACGAATCCGCCCAAGCGCGCATCGAGCCCGCCGGCGAAGCCCGCGCCCGCCTGCATTTCGAAAAGCCCCAGCGTGCGATCACCCCAGGCCAGGCAGCAGTCTTCTATCAGGGAGACGTGGTCCTGGGCGGTGGCTGGATCGTCTAATTCCCCCGAATGTAAACCGTTTCGGTAGCGCAGCCACTCCTGGCTGCTGCCTTTCGTGGGATCGCGGGGTCCAAAACTCCCCCTCCCGATGGCAAGTGTGACTCAGATCGGATTCGCGGGTGCCCTAGGCGCCGTTCTTGCGCCTGGGGATGTTGCTTTCACATCCCACCTCCGCGCAGTAATCCATTGAATCCCGCTTCTGCCCCTGCATTTCCAGCCGCGTGTCATCCTGAGCGAGGCCCCTTGCGACGAACGAGGTGAGCCCGAACGTATCTTGTGGGGCAGGATCCCGCTGCTACGTCTGCGTCCGTTCTTCTGACGCCGTCGTCATGCTTCGCTCAGCCTGACCGATCGCGGACCTGAGGAATGCATCGAGACGAGGCGCCCGCAGCGGCCTATCCCGAAGCAAGGCTCGCGCCCGCCCCAGGTCGGCAGGCCGGTCCAAATCGAAATCCCAGCCAAGCATGCGATAGGAAGCGAAAGCGCGCTCCAGAGCCAGCCGCGTGGCATACAGCACGTTTGAAGTCCCCCAGGCAATCCCGCGAAAAATCTCCGGCACCATGCGCCGCGCGCCAACAAGGTAGTAGCCGCCATCGAAAGACGGCCCGAGAACGACGTCCTCGCCATCCAGCCACGCAAGCGCCGTGCGCAGGCGCGCGGCGCCCATCCATGGCGTGTCGGTCCCGATGACCACGACTTTCTTCGCCCCGCGGCGGAACGCGTCCGCAAAAGCATTCTCGAGGCGTTCTCCAAGATCGCGCCCGTGTTGCGGCTCGATTTCCCACCCCGCGCCCGGCGCGAGGCCGGGCTGCTGCCATGCAGACGCCTCTCCGGCGAACAGCAGGCGGCGGGCGCAGCCGGGAAGGGAACTGACGAGCGCGACAGCGTCGAGCGTGCACGCGCGATGCGCTTCCGCCGCGCCTGCAGCGCCGAGGCGTGCGGCCAGCCGCGTCTTCACGTGGCCCGGAACCGGCGCGCGCGCAAACACCAGGATTGTCGACGAGCTCGAGCAGACGTTCATTCGGAGGGAGACCGTTGGCGACTTCCCGGTCGCACGAGGATCAGATGAAAAGCCCTTCGTCCTGCGTATCGCGGCGGCGTTCCGGCGCGCGGCTGCGGCCGCGGAAGAAATCGACTCCGGCTCGCACGCCGCGCACGAAAGCGGTGGCCGTGCGCATCGGCTCAATCACCGACCTGCGCAGCTCGGTGCCGCTATCTTCGATGGCTTCCAGGGCGCCGGTCACCATGCGGTCGGCGCGGATAATCTGCTGCCGCAGCCTGTCGGCGGCTTCGTCGAGCAGGCGGTCGAATCGCTGGCCGGTGGCTCTCGCCAATGCCACGGTTTCGCGGGCGTCGCTGACGATCTCGCGAAACTGGCCTTCCGATTCCGCCAGCAGGCGATCGGCCCGGTCCAGAATCGGAGTGACCTTCGTTTCTACGTTCGTAGCGATCCGGTTGAGCGTGCCGGCCAGCCGAAGGAACATCGTATAGAACACAGCCAACAAGACCACCTGCACCACGATCGCCACCGAGGCGACCACGATGAACACCGACACCCACGTCTGCATGCGCTTTTTCGCCCCTCGCGATTATCTTCTAGCTATGAGACTTCGTTCTCTCCC
>JAGWOX010000072.1 GCA_028877145.1 Acidobacteriota bacterium
GCCGTGCTGATTGCGATCGGCATCGCGACTGGAACTCTGCTCACAATCGCATTGGGAAAGGCGGCGAATTCGCTGCTCTTCGGCCTCAAGCCACGCGACCCGGCCACGCTGGCCTTGGCAGTTGTGATTCTGGCCGCGATTGGCCTCGTCGCGACTCTTGTTCCGGCGCGGCGGGCATCTCGTTTGGAAGTTATGGCGGCGCTGCGATACGAATGACTTTCTGCATGAATGGTCTCGGGATAGATTGTGCTCATCGGGATAGCTTCAGCGCATATCGAGGGAGACGGATTCCCGTCAAACGGTGCGTGGGAATCGTGAGGTGAAGATGCAAACCCTGTGGCAGGACATCCGGTTCGGCCTGCGGACCCTCGCAAACAGCCCCGGCTTCACGCTGGTCGCCCTGTTGACGCTCGCCCTGGGCATCGGCGCCAACACCGCCATCTTCAGCGCCGTCAACCGCATCCTGCTGCATCCGCTTCCCTTCCCGCAGCCGGATCGGATCGTCGCCATCACCAAAACCGGAGAGATGCCTCGTCCAGATCGTCTCCAACGAATGACGAACGGCCCCGCTCCCGCGCCCGCCGAGCGCCAAGGCCAGCCAGGCTCCGTTCCCCGTTCGGAGCTTCCACAGACTCAAGGTCTCGTCCGCGTCCCTGCCACGCGCGAGCAAAGAGCAGTCCCCGCCCTGCCTCCGCCATCTGCCCCGGGCAAACAATTGCCGCATCCGGTTCTCCGGCAAGGCGCGAAAGGTCCCGTTCGCATCGAAACCATGCCAGCCGCCCCGGCGGGCCCACAGCCAGGACCCGCGCCCGAAGGCCCCATTCACATGCGCGCCATCGAAATGGGTGGAGGCGGAGGAAAACGCGGCGGCAAGCTGTCCATGCCCGTTTTCTCCTATCCCGAATTCGAGGATTTGCGCGCCCACTCAGATTCATTCGAGGAGGTCGCGGCCTACCACGAGGCGCAGGTCACGCTGACGAAGCGAGGGGAACCGACCTCTCTGCACGGAGTGGTGGCAAGTGCCTCGCTGTTCCGTCTGCTTCGAGCGAAACCGCTGCTCGGCCTCCTCTTCACGTCTCAGGATGACCGTGAAGGCGCGGGGCCCGTCGCCATGCTGGGCGAGCAACTCTGGCGCGACCGCTTCAACGCAGACCCGGCCGTCATCGGCAAAACCGTCGAATTGAACAATGAAGCCTACACGATCACGGGCGTCCTCCCGTCAAGCCTGCGATTCCCGCCTTTCGTCCCGCAAGCCGAGGTGTGGATCCCGCTCGTTTCCGACCCCGCGGCCGTGATCCAGCAAATGCGCCTCAAGCGCGGCCTCAACTATCTTTCCATCATAGGAAGACTAAGACCCGGCATCACCATGGAGCGCGGCAACGCCGAACTCTCCACGCTCGCCAACCGCCTTGCCATGACCTATCCGGAGGAAGAGGGCATCGCGATTACAGCCGCGCCGCTATCACAGCAACTCGTGAAGAATTTCCAGCTCGCGCTGCTCGTCCTTCTCGCCGCCGTCGGCTTGGTCCTCCTGATTGCCTGCGTGAATGTGGCGAATCTTCTGCTCGCTCGGGCAACGGTGCGTGAACGCGAACTCGCCGTGCGCCTTGCGCTAGGCGCCGGGCGCGCCGGAATCATTCGCCAGATGCTCGTCGAGAGCCTCGAGCTGGCGCTCGCCGGAGGTGCGGCCGGCGTATTTTTCGCCTATTTCGCCGTGTCTGCCTTCGTGACCCATCTTCCGCCCATGCTCCAGGAATTTCAGGGCGTCACGGTGAGCGGTCCTGTGCTGGCCTTCGCCGCCCTGGTTTCGATGGGCGCGGGCATCGTGATGGGCTTGCTGCCGGCCTTGCGGCTTTCCGATCTGCGCGTTCACGACGTCCTGAAAGGCTCCGGCGGTGGCATGGCTTCCCCCGTGGCCAGGGGAAGACTCCGTGAATCCCTGGTCGTGCTGGAAGTCGCTCTCGCCGTTGTTCTGCTGGCGGGGGCGGGCCTGCTGTTGCGGAGTTTTGGGAAACTGGTCTCCGTGCCGCTCGGGTTTGAGCCGCAGGGGGTCTTGATGGCGTCGGTGAATCTGTCCGCCGCCGGCTACAAAACGCCGCAGGAATGGCGGTCTTTTACTTCGACCGCCCTTCAACGATTGCGCGGCCAGCCCGGCGTACTTCAAGCGGCCGTTGCGACCTCGTCGCCAACGAGCGGCATGCGAATGGCGCTCACCTTTTCGATCCCGGGGCGCCCGGAGTCGCCCGATGAGGTCCTGGTCGCGGATTTCCGCGCGGTCAGCCCCGGATTTTTCGGCCTGATGCACATCCCGTTGCTGCGCGGGCGCGCCTTCCTCGATACGGACACCGCCACTGCCGCGCATGTCTGCGTTGTGGACCAGGCATTCGTCGCGCGCTATTTCCCCAACGAGGACCCGTTGACCAAGCAGCTCCGCACCGGCATGCCCCCGGCGCTTTGCCAGATCGTCGGCGTCGTGGGCAACGTGGTCAGCGATACGCTGAGCAAGGCACCGGGTCCTTCCATCTACGTGCCGTTCGATCAGGCGCCATTCTTCGCCCCGAGCTTTCTGGTCCGCGGCGCGGGTGGCCCCGCGGCCATGGTTCCGATCCTGCGCGAACAGCTTTATGCTTTGAACTCCGCGCTCCCGGTGGCCCCGGTCGAGATGACGGACCTGCTGAGCCGCTCCCTGGCCCAGCAGCGTTTCCGTACCACCCTCGTCACTCTCTTCGCCATCCTGGCCATCCTGCTCGCGGCCGTGGGAATCTCGGGAGTGCTCGGCTATTCCGTCAGCCGCCGCACGCGGGAGATCGGCGTGCGCATGGCTCTTGGCGCCACGCCGCGGGAAGTTCTTCGGCTGGTCGTGGGCGAGGGATTTCGTCTGGTGGCGATCGGAGCCGTCTTGGGCGCCGTTGCGGCGCTCGGCTTGACCCGTTTCATGCGAACCCTTCTTTACGGTATCAGCCCGGCCGACCCGGTCACTTATGTCGGCGTCGCGCTGGTGCTCCTGTTTGTGGCGTTCGGGGCCTGCGCCCTGCCGGCGTTCCGCGCCGCCCAGGTCGACCCGACCGTCGCTTTGCGGTATGAATAGGTACGCGCGCGGAATCAGGACGTGCCCCGGGGATGGCAAGTTCCGGCAAATTCCGGAAACAAAAGCCCCTCCGGTCGCGTTCTATAGAAGTACAAAGAATACACTCGGATCGAACTGCATTTTGGAGAGGGAAATGAGGAAGAACCCAGTCTACGCGACGATCGCCGTAACCCTTTCGATGCTGCTGGCGCTGGGGACGCCGGTCGGGCTTGCCGCCCAGGCCGCACCACCGGCCCAGGCACAGGCGGCCCAGCCGCAATCGCAGCAGAACGCCCCGGCGACCCAGCCAGCGCAGAGTGCGCCGCCACTCGCTATCCATGCCGGCACTCAATTCATGAAGGACATGCCCTTGTTCCCGATAGCTGTCAAACCCTACGTCCAGCGGGATGTCCCTGAGCCGGTGCTCGTGAATTCGCCCACTCTCGATCAGCTGATCCACCAGGGCAAGCTCCAGTTGAGCCTGCAAGACTCCATCCGCCTGGCCATTGAAAACAACCTCGATATCGACATCCAGCGCTACGTCACCTGGATCGCCGATACCAACGTCCTCCGCGCCAAGAGCGGCTCGCCCATCCGCAGCGCCCAGGGATTCACCTCCGTCCTTGGAGCGATTCCCACGCCAAGCTTCGATCCGACTGTCACTTCAACTCTCAGCTGGTCCCGCGCCTCGCTTCCGATCACCAACCCGTTCCTTTCCGGTACCGGCGTGGTCGGCGCCAACATTCTGACGGCGCTGACCAACTACAACTCCCAGGCCAATTTCACGTTCTCGAAGGGCTTTGAGACGGGTACGTCCTTCAGCCTTGGCTTCAACAATGTCCGCACATCAACCACTTCGACGGCCCAGATCTTCACCCCGGCCGTGCAATCGACGCTCAGTTTCGGCTTCCAGCAGGAGTTGCTCAAGGGCTTCGGTATCCTGCCCAACGCGCGCTATATCATCGAAGCGAAGAACGGCTCACAGATGTCGCGTGACGAACTGTCCTTTGCCGTCATCAACGACATCGCTAGCGTAGAAAACGCCTACTGGAACCTCGCGTATGCCATCGACAACGTCCAGGTCCAGCAGACCACCGTCGACTGGGCCAAGAAGAACCTGCTCGACACACAGCGTCAGCTCCAAATCGGCACCCTCGCCCAACTCGATGTCGTCTCCGCCGAGTCCGAACTCGCCACCGACCAGCAGAACCTGATCGTCGCGCAAACCACCGAGCAGCAATACCAGACCGTCCTTCTGAACCTGATCACCCGCAACCCGATGGCCGCCGGGCTCGAAAACATCAGCGTCGTGCCGACCGACAGCATCAATACTCCGCCCAAAGTCGACATCATTCCCTACCGCGACGCGGTGCAAGAAGCATGGCAGAATCGGCCCGACCTTCTCGCGCAGGAATTGGGCCTCAAAAACGATGGCATTGAGGTGAAGGCCACGAAAAACGCCCTGCTCCCCACGTTGTCCCTCTTCGGCCAGTACGGCTCCGAGGGTCTAGGCGGCAATCAGATCATCACCTCTACCACGCCAACCAACTTCGGCCCGAACCTCAACGCTCCCATTGTTAACGCCCAGGGCCAGCCAGTTCAGGACGCCAACGGACAAAATCTCTACGTGCAGACGGCCACCAGCGCGTCCATCACACGGAGCTCCGTTCCCGGCGGATTGCTCGATTCCTGGCAAAGCATGATCGACAGCAACTTCCCCACCTATGCTTTCGGCCTTTCGTTGAGCATTCCCCTGCGTAACCGTTCCGCCCAGGCCGATAGCGCCCAGGCCCTCTTGCAACAGCGCGAAGCCGTTGTTCAGTTGCAGCAGCTCAAGAACAACATCGCCGCAGCGGTTCGCAATGCCCAGATCGCCATGCAGCAGGGCCTCGCCCGCGTGCAAGCTGCCGTCAAGGCCACCCAGCTCGCTCGGCAAACGCTCGACGCCGAACAGAAGAAATTCCAGCTCGGCGTCTCCACCGACTACCAGGTCATCCTCCGCCAGCGCGACCTGGCTACCGCCGAAGGCGCCGAAATTCAGGCCAAGGCCACTCTGCTCGAAGCCATCGTCGCCTTCAACCAGTCGCTCGGCCGCACCCTTCAGGTGCACAACATCACCATCTCCGACGCCAGGAACGGCCACTTGATGCAGGCCCCCCTCATCCCCGGCACGCCCATCGAGGCCACTTCGCACCACAACCCGTTCCAGCAAGGCTGGCACTAGAGATCCCACCCCACGAACAAAGGGCGGCGAGTGCCCCAAACCCTCGCCGCCCTCTTCTTTTCCAATCAGCTCGCGTAGCGCCGCCCTTCAGGGCGGCACGTTGTCCTGCAAGAGTCCAAAAGGACCCCGAACTTGAGCCACGCCTCTAGCGTGCGCGAAAACCCTCCGGCGCCGAAGCAATTCGCGTCCCGCGACTCCCTCCGCGAACTCCGTCCCTTCTCTGTGCCCTCTGTGAGCAAATCTTTCATGCCTTCGCCCCGGGAGACTGGAACGATTGACCACCCCACCAACCATTCCCCACCCCGCTTGCCGCGCCGCCATTTTTCGCACTAAGATGCCAACAGAGGTTTCTCCGCCGCCTTTTCCGTGCGCCGGAGTTGAAAGGGGTGATCGATGGCCGAGGACAGAAAACCGGGCAGAGGCGAACCTGCCGGCACCGCCCTCGAAAGCGGCGAGCCGCGCAAGCCCTCGCCACGCGAACAGGAGTGGGAATCGCGCATCCTGAAGCCCACCCTCGAGAAATCGCCCGAGCGCCAGGCTGAATTCACCACAATTTCCGGCCACCCCATCCGCTGCCTCCACACGCCCGCCGACATCACTAACATCGACTTCGAAAGCGAAATCGGCTACCCGGGCCAGCCGCCCTACACCCGCGGCATCCACTCCACGATGTACCGCAGCCGACTGTGGACGATGCGCCAGTTCGCCGGTTTCGGCACGCCCGAGGACACCAACCAACGCTTCCGCTACCTGCTCGAGCAGGGCCAGACAGGCCTCTCCGTCGCGTTCGACCTGCCCACGCTCATGGGCTACGACAGCGACCATCCGCTTTCGGAAGGCGAAGTCGGCAAGTGTGGCGTCGCCATCAGTTCCCTCGCCGACATGGAGACGCTGTTCGACAAGATCCCGCTCGCGGACGTCACCACATCGATGACCATTAATTCTCCCGCCGCCGTCATCTGGGCGATGTACCTCGCCGTGGCCGAAAAGCAGGGAGCGAGCTGGCAAAAAATTTCCGGCACCATCCAGAACGACATCCTGAAGGAATACATCGCGCAGAAGGAGTACATCTATCCTCCCGCTCCGTCGATGCGCCTGGTGATCGATACGTTCGAATTCGGCGTTCAGCACACGCCGCGCTTCAACTCCATCTCGATTTCCGGCTACCACATCCGCGAAGCTGGCTCGACGGCCATTCAGGAACTCGCCTTCACCCTCCGCGATGGCATGGAATATGTCGAATGGGCGCTGCGCCGCGGCCTCGATATCGACGAGTTCGGCCCGCGCCTCTCCTTCTTCTTCAATTCCCACAACGATTTCTTCGAGGAGATCGCCAAGTTCCGCGCCGCGCGCCGCATCTGGAACCAGGTGACGCGTGAGCGCTACGGCGCCAAGAATCCGCGCACCTGGGCCTTGCGCTTCCACACGCAAACCGCCGGCTGCTCCCTCACCGCCCAGCAGCCCTATAACAACGTCGTCCGCACCGCCCTCCAGGCCCTCGCCGCCGTCCTGGGAGGCACGCAATCGCTCCACACGAATTCGCTCGACGAAGCCTGGGCGCTGCCCACCGAATTCGCCGCCACGCTCGCCCTCCGCACGCAGCAGATCATCGCCCACGAAAGCGGTGTAACGAACACGGTGGATCCGCTAGGCGGTTCCTATTTCGTGGAATCGCTCACCGGCGAGGTCGAGCGCGCCGCCATGGATTACATCGAGAAGATCGACTCGCTGGGCGGCATGGTCGCCGCCGTAGAGCGCGGATACCCGCAGCGCGAAATCGCCGAGGCCTCCTACCGCTACCAGATGGCCGTCGACCGCAAGGAGAAAATCATCGTGGGCGTCAACGAATACGCCGCCGAAGACCAGCCCATCGATATCCTGAAGATTGACGAAACCGTCGCCACGCGCCAGAAAGACCGCCTCCGCAAGGTCCGCGCCGACCGCTCCCAGGAAGCCGTCACCCGCAGCCTCGACGCCCTCCGCCGCGCCGCCCAAGGCGAAGAAAACCTCATGCCCCACATCTACGAAGCCGTGAAATCCTACGCCACCCTCGGCGAAATCTCCGACGCCATGCGCGAAGTCTTCGGCACCTACGAAGAAATCGCCATCACCTAGCCCCACGGCGGCCGAACCATTCCGTAAGCTGGAGATACGCACCGCCCTCAGTCTCACCTCGCTTGCCGGGTTGCTTCCCCTGTAGCGCCGGCGTCCCCCCGGCGAATTTCCTCCCCCCTGGCGAACCACCGGAAATTCCCGTTGACACGACCGGCCGGCAGTGTACCCTGTCGGACAATGGGGAAGCTCAAAACGTAAGCCCCAACGGGATCTCCCACACGCCCCAAGCCTATATCCTGCTTCTCAATCAGGAGCGAATATGAAAGCAAGAACGACAGCATTGACGCTCGCAGCAATGTGTTTTCTCGGAGCAGCAGTTGCCTTTGCCCAAAGTCCCTTCATGGGTACCTGGAAGCTGAACGAAGCGAAATCGAAGTTGGGTCCCGGGGCGCCGAAGAACACCACCGTCGTTTACGAAGCTGCTGGCGACAATATTAAGGTGACAGTCGAGGGCACCAACAGCGCGGGGAACCCGACGCACACCGAGTGGACTGGCAAGATGGACGGCCGGGAATACGCGGTGACCGGCAGTCCAACCTCCGACATGCGATCCTACCGGATGATCGGCACCCACACGCTGTCTTTTACCGAGACGAAGGGAGGGAAGGTTGTCACCTCCGGTCGCATTGCCGTCTCGGCGGACGGCAAGACGCGCACGGTTACCGCGACCGAGACCGATTCGAAGGGCAAGAAGATTCACATGACATCGTTCTACGACAAGGGGTAGCGCGCTCTCTTGCCCTGCCTGCAAGGATGAAGCACTGAAGAGACGGCGTCGGGCCCGGCGGGGGTCGTATGATGCCTCCACCGACTGCTCCCGCGCGCGTATGTGATCTCTCTGCGTCCTCCGCACCTCCTCCGCGTCCTCTGCGTGAAGGCTTTTCGGTTTGATTTTGCCCTTGCACTTGGCCAGGTATCCGCAGATACTCCCATAAGCCCCTTATGGGACAGGGCGGACGGACCCCGTCTCAGTTGGAGAACTCACCATGCCGCACGAATGGCTCTCTCAATTCCGCCTCAAGCTGAAAGGACTCCTCCTGCGCCGCCGTCTCGAAAAAGACCTCGAAGATGAACTCCAGTTCCACCTCGCCATGCGCGAAGCGCATCTCCAAACAGAAGGCGTCCCTACCGCCGAAGCCCGCTCCGCCGCCCGCCGCCAATTCGGCAACGCCGCCCGCATCAAGGAATTCAGCCGCGACCTCTGGACCTTCACCACCGGGGAAGCCTTCTGGCTCGACCTCCGCTACGGCGCCCGCATGCTGGCCAAAAATCCCGGTTTCGCCGCCGTCGCCATCCTCACCCTCGCTCTAGGCATCGGCGTGAATACCGCCATGTTCGCGATTACCGACGCCGCCCTGCTCAAGCCTCTGCCGTATCCCAATCCATCGCAGTTGGTTTTTCTTCGCGAATTCTATGAGGGCGCGGGCACGATGAGTTTCTCGATGCCCGACTTCCGGGATCTCGCCGGGCAAAATCATACGTTCCAGGATATGGCGGTTTACGATTTCCCTGGCTTCATTCTTACCGGCAAGGGCCAGCCGACTCTGCTTTCCTCCATGCGGGTTTCCGCGCCTTACTTTTCGCTGCTCGGAACAAAGCCCGCTGTCGGTCGCCTGTTCGCTGCCACGGACGATCGGCCGGCGGCGGCGCCAGTGGCCGTCGTCAGCTACGCCTTCTGGCAAGACCGGCTCGGCGGAGATCGTTCCATCCTCGGCCAAGCCCTCGTTTTGAGCGGCAAGCCGTATACGGTGATCGGCGTTTTGCCACCCAATTTCCGTTTTCTCAATTTCCGGCGTCCGCCGGATGTGTATGTCCCGATCGGTTTGTGGGGCGCGACACCGGGGATGCTCAGCCGTGGCCAGCACGGAAGCCTCTCCGGCATTGGCCGGCTGCGGCCCGGTGTTTCGGTCGCTACTGCGCGCGCCGATCTCGATGCGATCATGACGCGTCTCGCGCGCGAATATCCCGCCAGCAACCACGCTCATCGGGCGTACGTCCAATCGCTTGCGCAAGAGCTTCACAGCGGCAATGCTCCCTTTCTCCTGCTCTTGCTCGCCGCCGTGGGCTTGGTACTGCTGATCGCCTGCGCGAATCTCGCCAGCCTTCAGCTCGCCCGCGCCACCACGCGTCTTCGCGAATTCGCCATCCGTTCCGCGATGGGCGCTCCGCATGGCCGCGTCTTTCGCCAACTTCTCTCCGAAAGCCTGCTCCTCGCCGTGGCCGGCGGCGGTGCTGGCCTGCTTGTAGCTGCCGTATCCATGCCTCTTCTGCTCCGCCTGTCGCCTGGGGCGATGGATGCCACGATCAACATGCAAGTGCTGGCCTTCAATCTTCTCGTTGCCCTGGCGGCGGGAGTGCTGTTTGGCTTCGCGCCTGCCATGCAATTGTCGAAACTTGGCCCCGCTTCAGCGCTCCAGCAAACCACGCGCGCCGCTACCGCCCGCTCCGGTGAACGCCTGCGCCGGGCATTCCTCGTCACGGAGATCGCGTTGGCGCTGGTTCTCGCGACAGCCGCGGGCTTGATGTTGCGCAGCCTCGCCGCGGCGGAAAACACCAATCCCGGCTTCGACCCAAGCCACTTGCTTGCGCTCAGCGTCGTGATGACCGGTTCCCGCTACGCCTCACCCAAAGGCGTCCGCGCCGCGCCCGCCGAAATCGAATTCCTCCATTCCGCGCTCGATCATCTCCGCGCCCTGCCCGGCGTTGTTTCCGCGGGAGCAGCCACGTGCCCTCCGCTCGCCGGCGAATGTTGGGACTATTTCTATTCCATCCTCGGAAAGCCCGCGCCTACCGGCATGGCCGCTGACGCCGAGTTCAGCGAGGTGGATCCCGGCTATTTCTCCACTCTGCGGGCGCCGCTCCTCGCCGGCCGCGAATTCACCGAAGCCGACAACGCCTCTTCCGAGCCCGTCGCCATCATCAACGAGGTGATGGCGAAAATATGGTGGCCACACTCGAGCCCTTTGGGAAGCCAGCTTCGCGTGGGCGAACCGAATGGGAAAGGAGAAACGTTTCGCATTGTCGGCGTTGTTGCCGATGTGCGGCAGGACGGCCTCGATGTTCCGCAAATGCCCGAGGCGTTCTTCCCGTTGGCGCAATCCACCCAAGGTGAAGCGGTTTTCGTCATCCGCACGCCAGGAAATCCGGAAGCCCTCACCACCGCCGCCACGGCGGCGATTCATGACGCCGATCCCGATATGCCCGTGCGCGTTCACCGCATGACGGACCTTGCGGCTGCTTCCCTTGCCCACCGCCAGTTCGTGACGCTGCTGCTCACGCTGTTCGGTGTGCTCGCGTTGGGCCTCGCCAGTCTCGGCGTCTACGGATTGATCTCTTTCGCTGTGGCGCAGCGGACGCAGGAGATCGGCGTGCGCATGGCCCTCGGGGCGGCCACGGGGGATATCTTGCGGCTGGTGATCGGAACTGCCGTCAGACTGGCCCTCGCTGGCGCCGCCATCGGCCTGGTCGCCGCGCTCGCCCTCTCGCGCATCCTGCGCAGCTTTCTTTACGGCGTCGGCGCCTCCGACCCCGTCACGTTCACCGCCACAATCCTGCTACTCCTCATCGTTGCCCTCGCGGCCTGTTATTTGCCCGCCCGCCGCGCCACCCGCGTCGACCCCAACGTCGCCCTCCGCTGCGAGTAGCGATCTGAGGAAGACACCCCGTTGACAACCAAGCCGCCAGAGCGTACTGTTGTATAGTCTTACTATGTCAAGACGAGGTCCCCTTGCCCCGAGATGAAATCCCGCCCGGCACCCTCTACATGATGATTTTGAGAACTCTCGCCCGGGCCGAGAAAATGCACGGCTTCGAGATCGCCAGCGCCATTCAACAACGTTCCCAGGAGGTCCTGCACGTGGAGGAGGGCTCGCTCTATCCCGCGCTTCAGCGAATGCTGGTGAAGGGCTGGGTGACGGCAAAATGGGACAGAACGGCCGACAATCGGCGCGCCCGCTATTACCGGTTGACTTCCGCCGGCCGCAAGCAACTCGAAGCCGAAGTCTCCCAGTTTGAGCGCGTGATTGGAGCCGTGCAGCGAGTGATCGAGACCGCCTGAGAGACGGCAGATTCCTGGCAGCCAGCCGTCACGGACAGATTCGCGGTAGACGGTAGGAAGAGGATGGCCGTCATCCGCGCCCGAGGCAGACCATGGAATTCTTCGGAGAAATCTGGCGGCGTCTGACGTTTCTCCTCAAGCGCCGGCAATTCGATCGCGACCTCGAAGACGAAATGCGCCTGCACCGGGAGTTGAGAGCGCAAGCACACGCCAAAGAAGGCATGGAGAGTGCGGAAGCACGGCAGACCGCCAAACGCCAATTTGGAAACACCTTGCTCCTCCGCGAACGCAGCCGTGACCAGTGGGGCTTCGCGTGGCTGGACACTTTTCTGCAGGATATTCGCTACGGTTTGCGCCAGTTTCGCCGCAACCCCGCCTTCGCCTCCGCGGCCGTCGGCGTCTTGGCGCTGGGCATCGGCGCCTCGGTTGCCATTTTCGCCTTTGTAGACGCTGCCCTCATCAAACCCTTGCCCTACAGTAATCCCGCGCGACTCGTCGCCGTCTCCGAAGGCAACCGCGCGATGCGGCGAACGAACCTCTCTTATCTCGACTATCTCGACTGGAACCGCCTCAACACGGTCTTCGACTCGCTCGAAGTCTGGACCGGAAACGGCTATCTCCTAAGAACCGCTTCCGGCACCCAACCGGCTCGAGGCGCCAACGTGAGCAGCGGATTCTTCCGCACGCTAGGCGTGGCCCCGATTCTGGGACATGATTTCCACGCCGGCGATGACTTGCCAAACGCTGAGCGGACCGTGGTCCTGAGCTACGGGGCATGGCAAAAATGGTTTGGCGGCTCCAGGAATGTGATTGGACAGTCCGTCGTTCTGAGCGGTGAAGACTACACGGTCGTCGGAGTGCTACCGCGCGATTTCCAATTCGCGCCTCGTGGCGGAGCGGATTTCTGGACCATCATCCAGCCTTCAAACACCTGCGAGAAAAGACGAAGCTGCCACAATCTGTGGGGCGTAGCCCGGCTCAAACCCGGCGTATCCGTCGACGCGGCACAAGCCGATATGCAAACCATTGCCCGTCTGCTGGAGAAGCGCTACCCCGATTCCAATCGCGGCCAGAGCGCCACGGTGATGCCCTTGTCGCAGGTGATCGTCGGAACCGTCCGGCCCATCCTGCTGATCCTCTTCGGCGGTGCCGGACTCTTGCTCCTCATCGCCTGCATCAACGTCGCCAGCCTGTTGCTCGCCCGTTCCGAAAGCCGCAAGCGCGAGATTGCCGTTCGCGGAGCGCTCGGCGCGTCGCCCCTGCGCCTGATTCGCCTGTTGGCGACCGAAGCGATGGTACTGGTTGCGGCTGGCTGCTGTCTCGGCTTGCTTTCGGCCGCATGGGCCGCGAACTCGCTGATCCGGCTGGTTCCGCAGGATATGCTCACCAACATGCCCTACCTCCAGGGAACGGGCTTGAGTCCGCGGGTCTGGGCATTCGCCGGAGCGGTTGCAGTGCTGGCTACGGTTCTGCTCTCGGCCGCTCCCAGCCTGCATGTTTCCCTCTCGGACATGCGGGAAGGCCTCGTCGAGGCCGGTCGCGGATCTTCCGGAACACTCTGGCGCCGTCTTGGCGCCAAGCTGGTTGTGCTGGAGCTGGCCATCGCTGTGATTCTCCTCGTCGGCGCCGGCCTGCTTAGCAAGAGCCTGTACCGCCTGCTCCGCGTCGATCTCGGTTTCCAGCCCGACCACCTTGCCACGCTCACCGTCGTGCTGCCCGACTCCCGCTACAAAAACAACGACCAGATCGTTGCTCTTGCACGCCAGATCCAGAACCGCGTCTCCGCCTTGCCCGGTGTGAGATCGGCGGCCATCTCCACCGTCTTGCCGGTGAGCTATAACGGCAACACGTGGTGGATTCGAATCGTCGGCAGGCCATACAACGGCGAGCATAACGAAGTGAACATGCGCGATGTCAGCGCCGGCTACCTCTCCACCCTCCGCGCAAAGCTCCTCAGCGGACGCTACTTCACCGACGCCGAAGACGCCTCCAAGCCCCGCGTCGTTATCATCAACCGGGCCTTCGCGCAAAAATATTTCCCCGGCCAAAATCCCATCGGCCAGCGGATCGGCGACTACGTCTTGTCGCGGAATTCGATCATGGAGGTGATAGGCGTGGTCGACGACATCCGGGAAGGCGCTCTCGACTCTGAAATCTGGCCGGCCATCTATGTTCCGTTTAACCAGGACCCCGACACCTATTTCTCTGTCGTCGTCCGCACGTCCCAACTTCCCGAATCCCTGCTGCCGGCAATCGACGCCGCTATCCGCCAGGCTGACCCCGGTCTCGGTACCGTCGAGCAAACCACGATGGCCGCGAGAATCCAGGCTTCTTCGACAGCCTATCTCCATCGCTCCGCGGCTTGGCTCATCGGTGGTTTCGCCGGCCTTGCCTTCCTGCTGGGCGTCGTCGGCCTCTATAGCGTCGTCGCCTATTCGGTCAGCCAGCGCTACCACGAATTCGGGATTCGCCTCGCGCTCGGCGCCGGCAAGGGGGATCTGTTCCGGCTGGTGTTGGGCCGCGGCCTCTTCCTCAGCCTCGCTGGCGTGGGAATCGGACTGGTCGGCGCATTCTCCATCTCCAGGCTTCTCTCCAGCCTTCTCTTCGGCGTGAGCGCCGGCGATCCATGGACATTCGCCGCCGTAGCCTCGCTCCTCACCGTCGTGGCCCTCACTGCATGCTACTTCCCAGCTCGCCGCGCCACCCGCATCGACCCCAACGTCGCCCTACGCTACGAGTAGCCGCGAACGAAAATCCCACTGAACGCATGCGGGCACTCAAGTGGCGGTTCGTCGGGTGGCCCAGGCGCCGTGGTTGCGCCTGGGGTTTGTGCCCTCATCTCCCACACCTCATCCCACCATGCCTCGGCAAGCAGAATGTTGGAACCTCGCACCTAAATCTGGAAGGCGACCCACCCGACACCGTGCCAGAAAGTTTCATTGGAATATTGCGGCTCTAGAGGAGATTCGCCAAGCATCTGCGGGACCGAACTGAAGAGTCTTTTAATGGGCTCCTGGTTCAAGCGCGGCTATCGACACAGGGACATCGCCCACTCGAATCGGTTTCCCCACACTCCGCGACGCCAAATCCACAGGCACGCAGGCATTGTCCTCCAAAATCGCCACAAACGCCTTTCGCCCATTCCCGCTGAACACGATCCCCGCCGGATGCCCGCCCACGACAATCGGCGAGCCGGCCTGATCCGTCGCCGTGCTGATCGGCATGATCGTGTCCGTTGCGGAATTAGCCACCCACACCGTGCGCGAATCCGGTGAGATGGCAATCGCGCGCGGTCTGATGCCAACAGGAATTGTCGCCAGAACTTTCCGGCTTGGCAGCTCGATCACCGTCACCGAATTCGACCCTGACTCGGTAACGTATAGCCGCTTGCCGTCAGCCGTGATCACGGCGCCGTTTGGCTGCGGCCCGACCGCAATGGGCACCTCGGCCGTGCGCGTGTGCAAATTCACCGGAGTCACCGTATCTGATCTGCGGTCAACGGAATAAAGCATCGTCCCGTCCTTCGCCATCACGACTCCGACCGGAAATCTCCCCACGCCGACGGGCTCTCCCAATTCCAATGTCGAAGCATCGATCGGGCGAACGCTGCCGGCACTCCCATCCGCCACCCAAATCGTTCTTCCATCAGGCGAAATGCCAATCCCCGTGAGCTCCCTTCCCGCTTTCACCCTCGCCGTCACCACATCCTTCGCCGCATCGATCACGCTCATCACGCCGTCACCCTGATCCGCGACGTATACCCGGCGTCCGTCCGGACTCACCACCGCGGCCTCCGGTTCCCGGCCGACCGCGATCGGCGCCCCCGCAGCCTCCGTCGAAAGATCGATAGGCGTCACACTGTTTCCGCGAAAGTTCAACACATACGCGAGGGGAATAGCTTCACCCGCGCGAGCCACGCGAATCGCCGCCATCACCGGATCGATCCGCGCTCCATTCGCCGCCGTTCCCTCGAACCAGATGTCGTAATAACCCGTCGCAAGACTGTCCGCAGCCGAAACACTCAGGGGAATCGCCTGAGTCTCGCCCGCATCATTCAGCGCCGTGCCGAAGTCCGGCCGCACAGACAGTCCCGCCGGTGCCACAGCGCGCCACTTCACCCTCTGTGCCCCTCCGTCTTCCGCCGCCAAGATGTCGAGCCTAAGCGATCCTGCAGATCCCGGCGCCACCGCAAGCGAACGCGAGGGCAGCTCCATAGCCGCGCCAGTCGCTTGCGGAAAATTGACCCTGCCCTCTGAATACGACGGCGGCGCATCCTCCGGCGCCGTGCCCCAACTCGTATCGGGCTCCGCCGCAAGCGAGAAATCCAGCCGCAAGGTCCCGTGTTCCGGCAATGCCACCCAATTCTTCTGCGTAGCCTTCCCGTCGACGCGCAGCCCGTGAACGTAAGGCCGTGAATCCGCCGCCTCCGGCGCATGAATCTCGATCGTCACG
>JAGWOX010000073.1 GCA_028877145.1 Acidobacteriota bacterium
TGCATGCCCAATCGACGGCAACCGATTCTGTCCACAGACGTTGAGGCCCCGGTTCCGTCAGGTGAGTCGATGCCGGGCTTCTGAGGCGGGATGCTCCGATTTGTGCCGCGGCGCGGCCATCGCCACGGCGGGGGGATGAAAGAAACAGCACAGGGTTAGCGCGCGATCAGCGGCCGAGGACCCTTCTGCGCCACTCGTAACGCCGTGCCAGCCGATTGAACGCCCAGACGCAGACCATGCAGCCCACGATGCCGGGAACGAAGATCACGATCAGGAGTTGAATGCCGGGGTTTTGCAGCCATCGCATCGCAGGTCCTCCGCTTCTCATCCACTTCACCGGTAGCCTTCCCTCGCCGCTACCGTAGTTCCCCGCTAGGGAATTCGCTCTGGGGTGCCCGGTACCGCTCCAGCCGGCCACAGCTAGGAAACGGGCCGGGGAACCACGCAAAGGCCGCCGCAGGAACCTTGGAATCGCCCATGCCCGCTGAGTGATTTCCATTCGACTCACGGTGTGCGAGAAACGCCGTGAGAATCAAAGGCCGCGGGGGAAATACGGGAACCTGAACACAGTTCGCCCGCAGGAGGCGAGTTCAGGAACAGCCCCGCAATAGCCACTTTTCTCAAGCGTAGCATGGAAGGGGTTTGTGTCGCCCACGAGAGTTATCGCGGACTCTCCATCTCCCCTTCGTCTCTCAAACACAGCATGCCGCAGAGGAGCGGAACTCGAAATACTGGTATTCCCATGTTGTCCGAAAAGAACCAATAGCTAGCAAGCCAAGACCCAGTACTCCTGACCACAGACTACAGGACTGCCAGGGAGAAGGCACTCGGTCGGCGACAGGTCCTTTCCTCCCCCGGAGGTCCTCATTTCTTCTCCCCGCCGGCCTCTCGCTCGACATGGCCACCGAATTGAAAACGCATGGCGGAAAGCATCTTAGCGGCGAAATCGCCCTCACCGCGAGAACTGAAGCGCTCGTAGAGCGCCGCGCTCAAGACCGGAGCCGGCGCCGATTCGTCGATCGCGGCGAGAATCGTCCAGCGGCCCTCGCCGGAATCGGAAACGCGGCCGGCGTAGGCTTCGAGGTGCGGTTGATCGAATAGCGCAATGGCGGAAAGGTCGAGCAGCCAGGATGCGATCACGCTGCCGCGCCGCCAGACCTCGGCGACGTCGGCGAGGTTGAGGTCGTATTGATAGTGCTCCGGGTTGCGCATGGGCGCGGTTTCGGCGTCGGAAAGGTGCTCGCGGCTGCCGACGTTGGCATGGCGGAGAATGTTGAACCCTTCGGCGTAGGCGGCCATCAATCCGTACTCGATGCCGTTGTGCACCATTTTTACGAAATGGCCGGCGCCCGAAGGTCCGCAATGCAGATAGCCATCTTCCGCGGTGCCACTCGCTTTTTCGCGGCCCGGCGTTCGCGGAAGGCTGCCGCGTCCGGGAGCCAGCGTCTTGAAAATGGGATCGAGGTGCTTCACCACTTCGTCCGGGCCGCCGATCATCTCGCAATAGCCGCGATCGAGGCCCCAGACGCCGCCGCTCGTGCCGACGTCGACATAGTGAATACCCCGCGGCGCCAGTTCCTTCGCGCGACGGATGTCGTCGATGTAGTAGCTGTTACCTCCGTCGATCAAAACGTCGCCCTTGCTCAAGTGCGGCGCGAGTTCCGCGATCACCCGGTCGACCACCGCCGCCGGCACCATCATCCAGATCGCGCGCGGCGTGGCGAGTTTCTTGACCAAATCCTCGAGGCTCGCCGCTCCCGCCGCGCCTTCGGAAACCAACCGATCGACGTTTGCCTTGTCCTGATCGAAAACCACGCACTGGTGGCCGCCGCGCAAGAGCCGGCGAACCATATTCGCGCCCATTCTGCCCAGACCAATCATTCCCAATTGCATTGTGAGTGGCTCCTTCTTTCGGTTGGATTCTGATTTGCGGGAAAGGTCGCGCGCCCATCCGGCCTTAGGCTTTCGTCCGGTTTTTCGCGAGCGTCACGTGCCCAAAAAGGAAGTATACCGCGCGCGCGAACTATAGAACCGGCTCGCTTTCGGTGGCCTTGCGCACGAGCCAGGGCGTGGTGACGTGCTTGAATATCGCCGCGTCGGTCCAGCCTTTCGGCTGGCGGCCCATGTGCCCGCCGCTGGGATTGATCCACGCTTCCTTTGGGACATCACCGGTGTGCAGCAGGAGATCGATATCCTCCATGGGAACCTGCGTATCGTGCACGCCGTGAATCACGAGCATGGGAGCCGTCGGCTGCCCGATGATGCCCTGGTCCACAAGCGACAATTTTCCAAATTGCTCGCACAATTCGTCCAGCGTCCGGATGTTCTCTCCCATGAACATCAGCGCGGGGCCGAGATCGAAAAGATATTCGCGGTTGCCGAGAGTCTGATTGCGGATGAAATCGGACTGGAAGATGACGTGGACCGGCGGCGACTGTGCGACCACCGCCCGCAGGCGATTGCGCTCCTTGACCGCAAGTTTCGCGGCCCAATAGCCGCCGAAACTGCCTCCGTAGACGAGCACGCGGCTGGTATCCACGCGCGGCATTTTGAAGATGGCGTCGAGCACGGCCGAGTGCATGCGATCGGCTGTGGGCGTGGCCTTGACCGGCGTCTGGCCCGTACCGGGGGATTCCGCAGCCACCAAGCCGATGCCGTGGTTGAGGAGCGGAGCGAAACGTTCGGCCATGTCTTCCTTGCGGCTGTCGGCGCCGCTGATGGCGAGAATCAGCGGTACTTTATCGTTGCCCTTGGGAAGCTGGCGGTAGGTGATGATTTCGGAGTCCTCGAACGGAATTTTCCATTCTTCGACGGGCGGATCCTGTATCGCGCGGTGCTTCGCGAACATTTCGAGTGCGCGATCGTAGGCTCGCTGCTTGCCCGGCGAATTCGGCACAGGCCAACGCGCGAAGGAGTAGACGCGCCAAGCCTGCAGGTAGACGGCATCGGCGCGACGCGGATCTTTCGCGGCCAGCGATTCGGCCTCGGCGGCGTAGCGATCGCCGATCGCGCTCCACGCCGCCGCCCATTCGTCGCGGTCGAGGCTCGTCAGCTTGCCCAGCGCTTCGCGCGCATCTTCCGGCTTGATTCCGAGCAGCGGATAGCCGTTGCGATCGGCTCGAGCCTGCGCTTCGGCCTTCAACTCCTCGAGCGTTCGCTGAGGTGGAAGTCCGTCGGTCCCCTGTGCCATTTGCCCACCTCCTCCGTCGTTTGAACTTCCAGTAGCGCAGCCACTCCTGGCTGCGGATTTTCTTCGCCGAAAAGTTTACTCCTTCCGCTCCCACATCGGTCGAGCAAGCACATCTTCCAATTCGTGGCCCAGATCGCGCAGGAGCACCATCGCGGCATTTCTTCCCGGCGCACCGGTGATCGAGCCACCAGGGTGCGTGGTTCCTCCGGTCTGATAGAGCCCAGGAATCGGCATGCGGTGTTGGGCCCAACCGGGTACGGGACGCAGCGCGCCGCTTTGCGACAGGCCGCGAGCGCCGCCGTGGAACGCGCCGTGAATCATGTGCGGATTCGATTTTTCGAAATCGTCGCCGCACTTCACGAGGCGAGCCAAGATTTTGTCTTCGGTGAAATTCGGCGCCACTTTCCGCAGACGTTCGATCTGACGGGCTGCTTGCCGCTGCTTGAGATCGTCCCAGCTTTTTTCACCCGGCGGCAGCGCCCAGGCTTGCGAACTCAAGAGTTTCACCGTGTGGTGGCCGTTTGGCGCACGTGACGGATCGGCCACTGTGGGCGTGGCGACCAGGACCCAGGGCAAGTCCTCAACGTAGCGATTGTCCTTGAGTGCGCGACCCAGTGCGACCATCTCCTCGGGCCAGCCTGCCAGACCGGCCGAGACGGCCGTGCGCGGACCGTCGGGGGTCTCGAACACCGGCGGTTCGGTCGTCAGCAGGTAGACGCCAAAACCAGCGATGCCGATGTCGTACGTTTTCACTCCGTAAAGGAAATCTTCGCCCCATAGCTCGCGCGGAGCCATCTCGACGAGGTGCTTCACGTGGATCGTGGAGACGACGGCTTTGCGGCCAAAGTATTGGTCGCCATCCCTGGTTTCGACGCCCACGCAACGCCCGTCCTCGATAAGCAACCCTTCGACGCGCTTGTTGCAATAAATCTCTCCGCCGGAATCGCGCAAGCACCGCACGATCGACTCGATCAGCTTGCCGGAGCCGCCAATCGGCAGCGTCCAGCCGCGCTGTTGACGCCCGTAGACGATCGAATAAGCCAGCGGGCCCGAGCCCGGTTCTTCGAGCGGCACAGCGGTTTGAAGCGCTTGCCAAGCCATGTAGGCCTGAACGTGGCGGCTTTCGAATTCCGAGCGAATCACATCCCAGGCGGTCATGACACGGCGGCGCAGCCAGATGTGGCCGCGCGGATGCTGCCACAGCGTCTCTTCGAGTGAGGGCCCGAAACCTACAGGACGGAACCGGCTCGCGCCGAACAGGTGTTTCACTTCGTCGTATTCGGCGATCATGCGGCGGTAGGCTTGCGCGTCAGCTTTCGAGTAGCGGGCAATCTCCTCGCAGGTACGTTCTACGTCGAGCCAGGTGGTCAGCGAGCGCCCATCGGGAAACGAGACGTGCGCGATCGGGTCCGGATTGATGTATTTCAGTCCATAGCGGCCCAGCAGGCCGAGCTCGTCCTTCAGCATGAGCGGATTCGTCTGGATCAGCGTGTGCCCGGTGGCGCAGGAATCGATTTTGTAGCCGGGCAACAGCATTTCCTCGGTAGCCGCACCGCCGCCGGGAATCGGCCGTGCGTCGAGGGCGAGCACCTTGTAGCCCGCCTTGGCGAGATAGCAGGCGGTGATCAGGCTGTTGTGCCCTGCACCGGCTACGACGATGTCGGCAATGTGCGTCGCCAATTCCCCTCCTCGGTTTGAGGAACCGATGTTTAGGACAGGCAGATTCTACCCGGATGGGCGGGCATATTCGGTTGAAATTCCTACATTTTTTGCCGGTGGCGAAAGAAGAAGCGTAGCCAAGCGGCCGTTTGACGGCTTTTCCGGCAAGCCCGTATAGTTATTCGATTCAGCCGGATTCGAGCGCCCGCTGTGTTCACCGGCAAACGAGAAGCCCGACAAAAGCCATGACCCGCGAAATTCCCAAAGCTTACGAACCACAGGAAATCGAGCAGCGCCTTTCGCGCGCCTGGGTCGACGCGAATCTGTTCGCGGCCGATCCCGAGGCGCCCGGGCCGGTGTTTTCGATCGTGATTCCGCCGCCGAACGTCACCGGCTCGATCCACATCGGGCACATGCTGGAGCACACGCAGATCGATATTCTGGTGCGCTGGCGGCGCATGCAAGGCGCGAACACGCTGTGGCTGCCGGGTTGCGACCACGCGGGCATCGCGACGCAGGTGGTGGTCGAGCGGGAACTCGCGAAGCAGGGGCTGAAGCGCGTGGAACTGGGGCGCGAGGAATTCGAGCGGCGCGTGTGGGAATGGAAGCAGCAGTCGGGTGGGCGCATTCGCGAGCAGATGATCCGTCTGGGCGACAGTTGCGACTGGACGCGCGAGCGCTTCACGCTCGATCCGCCGCTCTATCGCGCCGTGCTCGAAGCGTTTCTGCGTCTTTATCACGAAGGGCTGCTCTATCGCGGGCGTTACATGGTGAACTGGTGCCCGCGCTGCCAGACAGCGCTGAGCGACCTCGAAGTGGTGCACCAGGAGCGCGCCGGCAAGCTGTGGCATCTGCGCTACCCGCTCGCCGATGGCGATGGGTATCTTGTGGTCGCCACGACGCGGCCGGAAACGATGCTTGGCGACACGGCCGTCGCCGTTCATCCGGAGGATGCACGCTACCAGAACCTGATCGGGCGCAGGGTGCGCCTGCCGCTGATGAATCGCGAGATTCCGATTATCGCGGACGAGTCCGTCGACCGCGAATTCGGCACCGGCGCCGTGAAGGTTACGCCGGCGCACGATCCCAACGACTTCGAGATCGGCAAGCGCCACAACCTCGCCGAAATCGACGTGATGACCGACGACGGCAAGATGAACGATCGCGCGGGCGGCTACGCGGGACTCGAGCGCTTCGAGGCGCGCAAGCGCATCGTCGCGGATCTCCAGGCGCAGGACCTCCTCGAAAAGATCACGAATCACACCCACGCAGTGGGCGTTTGCGACCGCTGCAAGACCGACGTCGAGCCGCGGCTTTCGCTGCAATGGTTCTGCCGGATGAAGCCGCTCGCCGAGCCGGCGATACAGGTGGTACGTGAGGGGCTGATCCCGATCGTCCCCGAGAACCAGAAAAAGATTTATCTCGAGTGGATGGAAAATATCCGCGACTGGTGCGTCTCGCGCCAGCTCTGGTGGGGGCACCGGATTCCCATCTGGCACTGCGCCGATTGTGGTGAGATGACGCCGGCGCGCGATTCGCGCGTCGAAGTCGTCAACGGCCGCGCGCAGGCCGCGAGCCCGCCGGAACGTTGCGCGAAATGCGGCGGATCGCGGCTGACGCAGGATCCTGACGTGCTGGACACCTGGTTCAGCTCCGGCCTGTGGCCGTTTTCGACGCTCGGCTGGCCCGACGATACAGTCGACCTGCAGAAATACTATCCGACGAGCCTGCTGATCAGCGGCTACGACATCCTTTTCTTCTGGGATGCGCGGATGATCATGCTGGGCCTGCACCTGACCGGCGGCAAGGACCTCGCGGATCGCATCCCCTTCCGCTCGCTCTACGTGCACGGGCTGGTGCGCGATCCGCACGGCGTGAAGATGTCGAAGACGCGCGGCAACGTGGTCGATCCGCTCGAAGTGATCGAGAAATACGGCACGGACGCCTTGCGTTTCACGCTGGCCATCGGCGCCGCGCCGGGCACCGACATCGCGCTCAGCGAAGACCGCATCCTCGGCTATCGCGCCTTCGCCAACAAGATCTGGAACGCGGCCCGCTTCCTCTTCGTGAATCTCGAGAAGATCGAGGCCGCGGAAGTCACACTCGATGATCTGGCCACGCCGGACGTGCTTGCCGCTGCGCCGCATCGCCGCAACGGCGAGTTGCTGCTCGTCGAGCGGTGGATGTATTCGCGCCTCTCGCGTGTGGCAGGCGAAGTGAGCGAAGCACTCGGGGAATTTCGTTTTCACGAAGCGGCCAACATCGTCTACCACTTCTTCTGGCACGAATTCTGCGACTGGTACATCGAATGGGCGAAACCGCTGCTCGCGAGCACGGACCGCGAGGAGGCCGTCGCCGCCTGGCGCAACATTTTCGCCATTTTCGATCTCGCTCTGCGCCTGCTCCATCCTTTCATGCCGTTCCTCACCGAGGAACTCTGGCTCCGGCTGCCGCAGCGCGCCGGCGCGCGCTCGATTGCGCTCGACAGGTATCCCGAGCGGCGCGCCGATTGGCTCGACGACGCGGCCGAGCAGGACGTGGCTTTGCTGCAGGAAATCGTCGAAGCCGCACGCAAGCTCCGCGCGGAGCAGAAAATCGATCCGAAGAAGAAACTGCCGGCCGATTTTTCGACCGCAGATCCGGTTGTTCGCGGACTGGTGGAAACGAATCTCGACGCCCTGACGCGGCTGGGCGGCCTCTCGGCGCTGCGGTTCCACGACGGGGCGCTTGGAGCCGGCGCGGGGACGGTCCATTCCGCGGCACGTTTCGAGCTGCACATCGGCCAGGAAGAACCTGCCGACCGCGAAGCGGAGGCCGCTCGTACGCGCAAGCGGCTCGAAGAGGTCGAGAAAGTCCTCCAATCGAAGCAAGGGCGGCTGGCCGACGATACTTTCCGCACGCGCGCGCCGGAACGCGTGGTTAGCCAGCTGGAAGCCTCCATCGCCGAGCTCCAGGCCGAGCACGAGAAGCTGCAAGCGCGCCTGGCTCAATTGGAAGGCGCGTAAAAGCAACATCTCCCAATCGCCAGTATCGATGGACAAGCTCACCTGCGAGTGTGGTGATAGGCGCACAGCCTGAAGGCTGTGCCACCAGGACCGTCCCAGCACTTGCAGCGGGTAGCAGAGTCGCGCAACGTTACCTTCTGCTCGCAGGAGGCTGCACCCACCGGTCTCCCCTTGCCCGTTAAAGGAAGCAGGCGGGCCGTGCGGCATTGCTACACGACTCCCGGGACTCGCGGGGTGCTACGATTAGCCTCCGATGAGCAAGGATATTGGCAACGGCGAGGAATTTGACTGGGACGCTCCCGAGATTGCGTCGTTGGTGCGCGCGGCGATTGCTGAAGACGTGGGCACGGGCGACGTCACGACGACGGCCACTGTCGCCGAAACTGCCCGGGCCCGCGCACGGCTGATCGCGAAGCAGGAACTGATTTTGGCGGGGCTGCCGCTCTTCGAACGCGTCTTTCGCCAGATCGATCCGGCAATTCGCTGCGCGGCGCATTTCGCGGAAGGTGCGCGGGTGGCTTCCGGCGCCACGGTTGCCGAAATCAACGGAAGCGCGCGGGCAATTCTCACCGGTGAACGCACCGCTCTCAATTTTCTGGCGCATCTTTCGGGCGTGGCCACGCTGGCCGCTCGGTACGCGGAAAAGCTTCGGGGCACGCCAACGCAACTGCGCGACACGCGCAAAACCACGCCGCTTTTCCGGCGGCTGGAGAAATACGCCGTGCGTGCCGGCGGGGGCACGAATCATCGCTTCGGGCTCGCGGATGGCGTACTGATCAAGGAAAACCATATTGCCGCCGCGGGCGGCATCGCCCAGGCCGTGAGCCGGGCGCGTGAAGTCGCCGCCAAGCGTGGCTTGGCGGTCGAAATCGAAGTTCGCAACGAGGACGAGTTGCGCCAGGCGCTCATCGCAGGACCTGATGAGGTCCTCCTCGATAATCTTTCCCCGGCCGAGGCCGCGCGAATGGTCGCGATCGTTCGAGGCGAGCGGCCCGGCTGCCGAGTGGAGCTTTCCGGAGGCGTGACGCTCGAAAATGTGGCCGCCTACGCGCGGGCCGGAGCCGATTTCATCTCCGTCGGCGCCCTGACGCATTCGGCTCCCGCCGCCGACTTCAGCCTCCTTGTGGAATGGGCCCGTGTCGAGTAACCTCAAGCCGCTTGCCATGGCACGCTTGCTGCCAATTCCGGGACGGACCGATCGCCGCATCGACCGGCTGATGACGGTGCTGGCCGAGCGACCGATGCTGGTGATCAGCGGGCCACGGATTGCGCGCGAGATCGGCGTCACGCGGCACGCCGTTTGGCGTTGGGTGGAAAAGCTGCGGTCGCTCGGTGTGCGGGTGAAGGGGCACACGGGCGCGGGCTACCGCATCGAGCAGGTGCCGGACGTCCTCGTGCCGGGGCTGCTGAATCCGCGGCTGCGCGGCACGATGTTCCACAACAACATCTATCATTTCTTCAAGGCCGGCTCGACAAACGACATCGCGCTCGAACTCGGCCAGCGCGGGGCGCCGCACGGCACCGTGGTGATTGCCGAGGAACAGACGGCGGCGCGCGGGCGCGTGGGGCGCACCTGGCATTCGGAAAAGGCGAACGGCATCTATGTGAGCGTGCTGCTTCGTCCGTCGATTTCCCCGTCCACGGCGGCGATACTGACGCTCGTCGCCGGCCTCGCCGCGCAGGAAGCCGTGGCGCGCCAGAGCGGCCTCAAGACCGACATTCGCTGGCCAAACGACCTGCTGGCGGACGGGCGGAAATTCGGCGGCATTCTCACCGAGATGCACGCGGAGCCGGACCGCATTCGGTTCGTGGTGGTGGGCATCGGCATCAACGTGAATCACGAGCAGTTTCCCGAAGAGTTGGCGACGATCGCCACTTCGCTGCGCATCGCGGCCGGCCGCGAGCAGTCGAGGCTCGAACTGCTGCTCCAGTTGCTGCTCGAACTCGAGCGCTACTACAATCGTTTCATGGCCGACGGTGCGGGGCCGATCGTCGAGCGCTTCACGAAGGCTTCGAGCTACGCGCGCGGCAAGCGCGTTCGCATCGAATCCGCAACGGAGACCTTTACCGGAACCACCGACGGACTCGAACCCAGCGGGCTGCTGCGCGTGCGACGCGACGGCGGCCGCGTGGAGACGGTGGTTTCCGGCAGCGTGAGGGAGGCGTCCTGATGCTGGTAACGATGGACGTCGGCAACACGAACACCGTGCTGGGGGTTTTTCGCGGAAGCGAACTCGTCGCCAACTGGCGACTGACCACCGCGCGTGACCAGACAGTCGACGAATACGGCATCCTGACCCGAAACCTGTTTTCGCTGGCCGGCCTCGACGCCGCACAGGTCGGCGGCATCATCATCAGTTCGGTCGTTCCGCCGCTCAACAGCACGCTGGCCGAGATGGCCGAGCGGTATTTCCGGCACGAGGCCCTGTTCGTCGAGCCCGGCGTGCGCACGGGCATGCCCATCCTCTACGACAGCCCGCAGGACGTGGGCGCCGACCGCATCGTCAACGCCGTGGCGGCTTACGAAAAATACGGCGGCCCGTGCATCGTGGTCGATTTCGGCACCGCGATCACTTTCGACGCCATCTCCGGCCGCGGCGAATATATCGGCGGGACGATCGTTCCGGGCCTTGGCATAGCTTCCGAGGCGCTTTTTTCGAGAGCGGCGCGGCTGCAACGCGTCGAGATCAAGGATCCAGGCATGGTCATCGGGACCAGCACCAGAACGTCGATCCAGGCGGGCTTGTTCTATGGATACCTGGACCTGATGGATGGCCTTCTGATGCGGATGAAGGCCGAACTGGGGCCGAAGACGCGCGTCGTGGCCACAGGCGGCCAGGCTCGGCTGCTCGCCGGTTCGTCGAAGCAGGTGGAGGCCATCGACGAATTTCTCACGCTCGAAGGCTTGCGCTTGATCTGGGAGCGCAATCGCGCCGCTCCGGCCGAGCGCCGAACGCCCGCGGCGTCGCGCAAGGCGAAGACGTAGGACGCATCGCAAAGCATCGGGTATCGGGGAGAGGTGCCCGGCGATGAAGCGGCCTCGGAGGTCATTACGCTCTCCAGATGCCGCCCTCCCGACGCGTCGGGATATATTCCGGGCGGCGCCACAGGGCTTCTATTGCAAACTCGGTTCACTGCTTCGATGGAACAGTTCAACTACTTCAATTATTTCACCGAGATCGAGGAGTACTTCTGGCGCAAGCGCGGCGCGCACGTGCTCGTCTCGCCGCTCGACTGGGCCATTGTCGAGACGTGGCAGAAGGCCGGCATCCCGCTCGAAGCTGTTCTGAAAGGCATCGATCGCGCCTTCGAGAGCTACCAGCGCTCGCGCCGTGCCCAGGCTGGCCGGCCGCTGAAGAGCCTGGTGTATTGCGTCGACGCCGTGCTCGACGCGGCGGCCGAGGCCAAGGAAGCGGCGGCGGGGAGCGGGCCGGAAGCCGGAACGCGGAAGCATGCGGATCTTTTCTCGGCAACCGAAATTCGCGCCTATTTCGAACGCAATGCGGACCAGCTTCGCCACGCCACGGACCAGGCGCGCGCGGAGAACGCGACGCTGGCCGCGCAGTTTGAGCAAACCGCCAGACTGCTTGCCGAGCGAGCCTCAGCGGTCGAGGCGGAAGCGGCGCTTGACCCCGAAGATCTGGAGCGCTGGCTGACCGTGCTCGAGGAAAAACTTTCGGTCGCGCTCACCGCCGCCGCTTCCGAACCGATGATGGTCGATATCCGCCGCGAGCTGGACCGCTCGCTTGCGCCGTATCGCCGGAAAATGACCGCCGAGCAGCTCAGCCTGCTCGAGCGGCAATATATCCAGAAGCGGCTGTTTGAAAAATTCGGGCTGCCGCGATTGAGCCTCTTTTACCTGACCTGACATGATACCATCCAAGACCAAGAAAAAATTCCCCGATGCTCCCGTCACGATCGAGATCGAAAAGCTGGTGTACGGTGGCGATGGCCTTGCCCGCCACGAAGGCGCCACCTACTTCGTGCCCTTCGTCCTCGCGGGGGAAACGGTTCGCGTGCGGGCCGTCGAATCCCGCAAGAATTTCGTCCGCGCCGAGGCCCTCGAAATCCTCCGGCCATCGTCCGAGCGCATCGCGCCGCCCTGCCCGCATTTCACCGTGTGCGGCGGGTGCCACTACCAGCACATCGGCTACGAGCGCCAGCTCGAGACCAAACGCGACATCCTCATCGAATCGCTCGCACGGATCGGCCACGTGCGCTGGGATGGCCCAGTCGCATTGCACGCCTCGCCGCCGTTCGGCTACCGCAACCGCGCGCAGTGGAAGGTGCGACCGCTCCGGGCTCCGCGCGGCGGGAAGGATGCTGGCGACCGGTCGCTCGCGATCGGTTATTTCCAGGCGGGTTCGAACCGCCTTTGCGCCATCAACGAATGTGCTGTGCTTGCGCCGCCACTTGCCGCGGCGCTCGAAGGGCTGCGCGGCGCGCTCGCCGCGGACGATCTGCCCTCAACCATTCGCGAAATTCAGGCTTTTGCCGCGCCGGATGGCGCTTTGCTGATGAACGTGTCTCTCTCCTCGTTCTCCGAATCGCCGCGGCGGCTCGCGGCGACGATACGTGCTGCCGTTCCGGGCCTGCAGTCGCTGTTGCTGGAAGAGACGCCGGGAGAGCGAATGGAGCTTGACGGACCGGGCCACGTGAATTATTCCGTTGGAGGCGTCGAGTACCGGGTTGGCCATATGTCCTTCTTCCAGGTGAATCGGTTCCTCGTCGAAACGATGGCCGAGACGGTCACCGCGGGCGCGGCGGGTAGTTTGGCGCTCGATCTTTACGCCGGCGTGGGCTTGTTCAGCGTGCCGCTGGGCCGAAAATTTCAGCGCGTCGTTTCCGTCGAGGCGTATCCCGCTGCGGCGCGCGATCTCGAGGCGAATGTTTCGGCCGGCGGTGTTCCGGTGCAGGCGGTGAATGCCGATGCCGGGAAATTTCTCTCCGACTGGAGCGACCGTCCGGACCTGGTTGTGCTCGACCCTCCGCGATCGGGCGCGCCGCCGGAACTCGTGGCCGCGCTCGGCCGGCTGAAGCCCTCGCGAATCGCGTATCTTTCTTGCGATCCTTCGACGCTGTCGCGCGACCTTGGCGAACTGCTCAAGGCCGGTTTTCACATTTCCGCGATGCATCTTTTTGACGTGTTTCCGCAGACCTATCACATCGAGACGCTCGTCCAACTGACAACGGAACCGTGATCCCCCTCCTCTGGATCGCCGCCTCCCTGGCGCTCGGCATCGCCCTCGCGGGTGCGCTGCCTCCGGCGCCGGTGGCGTGGTTGGCGGTCGCAGTGGCGGCGGTGGCCGGTGGCTGGCTTCTCGCGCGGCGAGGGCGGCTGTGGACGGCGTGGGCAATCGCGCTGATCGCGTGGTGCTTCGTGGGCATTGCAGCCGTTTCTTGCGAGCACGCGGCACGGCCAGTAAACCGCGTCGATCGCATGGTCGACGCGGGCCGCATCGACCTGAGCGAACCGCTGCGCTGGCAAGGCCGCTTGCGCGACGATCCGCTGCGCCTGCCCTGGGGCTACCGATACATCATCTCGCTCGAGCAAGTTGAAATCGGGGGCAGGATGATTCCTGTTTCCGGGGGCTTGCGGCTGAATTTCTATACCGACCGCGAGCATGTGGAAACGCCGCCTGCCGTGCGCGCTGGCGACACGGTGGAAGTGCTGGCGAAGGCGCGCGAGCCCGGCGATTTCCTCGATCCCGGCTCGTTTGACTACCGCGGTTATTTAGTCAATCAAGGAATTGAACTGACGGGAACCCTGCGCAGCGCCGAATTGCTGCGCAAGCAGCCGGGCCCACCGCCGGCCTTCGCCGAGCGCGTGGCGCGGCTGCGAGGGGCGATGCGGCGAGAGGCGGATGGGCTCTTCGATCCTCGCGAAGCGCCGGTCATCCGCGCGATGCTGCTCGGCGATCGCAGCTTTGTGGACACGACGCTTGCCCAATCGTTCCAGAAAGCAGGTTCCTATCACGTTCTCGTGATCGCCGGGCTGCACGTAGCCGTGCTCACGTTGGCCCTCTTCTGGCTCTGCCGGAAATTGCATCTTTCGCCGGGCGCAACGACGTTCGTGATTCTCGCCGCACTCGCCGCCTACGTCACCGTGGTGGAGGATCGCCCGCCGGTCGAGCGGGCGGCCTTGATGGCGGCGGTAGTTTTGTTGGCGCGACTGTTTTACCGGCGCGTTTCTTTGTTGAATTCAGTGTCCCTTGCGGCGATCGTGTTGTTGCTCGCGCGTCCGGCCGACCTGGCCGATTCGAGCTTCCAGCTCTCGTTTTTGGCCGCGGCCATCATCGCGGCTGTGGGAATGCCGTGGATCGACCGCACTTGCGCTCCTTACCGCCGCGGGATCGAGCATCTCGGGGATCCCACACGCGATGGCGCGCATCCGCCACGCGTTATCCAGCTTCGGCTCGACCTGCGTGCTGCGATGGGGTGGCTCTCGAGCCATTTGCCGGAGCGGCCAGCGAGCGCCGCTCGCAAAGCACTCGAATGGGCCATGTGGGGCGGATTTTACGTGTGGGAACTGGCGCTGCTCTCTTTTGCGATCCAGTTGGGCCTGCTCCCGATCATCGTTGCCGATTTCTACCGCGTCAGCATTTCCGGCCCGGTGGCCAACGTGCCAGCCGTCGTGCTCACCACGCTGATCGTTCCGCTGGGATTTTTGGCGCTCGGCGTGGGCCTGTTGTGGCAGCGCCTTGGCGTGCTGATCGCAAAACCGGTGGGCTGGCTGGTGGCCCTGCTCGTGGATTCGGTCCGGTGGTTTGCCGGCTGGCGCTGGCTTTCCTATCGGATTCCCGGCCCGCCGCTGTGGCTGTTGGTTGCGTTCCTGGCTCTCCTAACCATTCTTGGAGCGGCGCTCTACGTGCCGGGCGGCTGGAGCGCAGCCGATCCGCACATGCGGCGCCGTCTGCCTCGCTGGGTGAAATGGTCGCTCGGCGGGGGGCTCGTTGCTGCGACTCTTGCCGTCGCCACATATCCATTTCCGCCAAGCCTCCGCCGGGGCAAGCTCGAAGTTACCGTGCTCGATGTCGGCCAGGGTGATTCGATTTTCGTGGCATTTCCCGACGGGCGCACCCTGCTGGTCGATGGCGGGGGTCTCGAGGGGTCCTTTACGGCCGGAGGCTACAACTCGGGCCTGGACGTCGGTGAGGACGTCGTTTCGCCGTACCTATGGTCGCGTGGACTGAAGCGGGTCGATGCCGTCGAGCTTACACACGCGCACCACGACCACATGGGCGGCCTCTTCGCCGTATTGGAAAACTTCCGTGTCGGACAGCTGTGGGTTGGCCACGACGTCGATTCGCGCGCCTATCACGCCCTGCTTGCCGAAGCGCGCTCGCGCGGCATTTCCATCCTCCATCGACGCAGCGGCGAAAGTTTCGATTGGGGCGGTGTCGATGGCCGCTTCCTGTGGCCGTCAAACGACGACGAGGTCGCGAAGGCCTCGAACAACGATTCGATTGTTCTCTCGCTCACCGATGGCCAGACGCGGTTCCTGCTACCCGGCGACATCGAGAAGAAAGTGGAAAGCGAATTGGTGAGCGGCAACGACCCGATCACTTCGGTTTTCCTGAAGGTGCCTCATCACGGCAGCAAGACTTCCTCGACGCAGGAGTTCCTCGAAGCGGTGCATCCGAGATACGCGGTGATGTCGGTGGGGACGCAGAACGCCTTCGGTCTCCCCTCGGCGCAGGTTGTGGACCGCTATCGGGAGGACGGCATCGATCTGTGGAGCACGGAACGCGACGGAGCCGTCACGGCGCTGAGCAACGGGGCGCGCATGACCATTGATCCTTACGTTCATGCGGGGCGGTAGGCGCGACAGAGGGACACGTTCGCGGTGAGAAAGCAGAGGTGGATGTATCTACGGGATCCTTCGCTCAGAGGCTGTGACTAAATTGGCGGGCGGCCAGTTTTGCGCCGACTTTGGCGCGGGGCGGGCGGGCCGGCGTTCTGTTCTCATCCTTTCCGGCTCTCTCGGTCGGCTCCTTCGTTGCTCTTCCGGGTGCTCGCCGGATTCTTC
>JAGWOX010000074.1 GCA_028877145.1 Acidobacteriota bacterium
TTGGGCGGGAGTGGCGTTCTCGCCTATGTAGGCGACCCAACGGGCCGCCCCTGCGGTGTCTGGCACGTGATGGGTGTGGGCGCAGGTATCCATTCGATCATTCCGGGGATTGGGTGTAGCGGAGGAGCAGCTTCTGTTCGGCTTCTTCGGCGAGTTTGCGTTCGATTTCCTGCAGCAGCTCTTCCTCGAACTGGATGTGGCGCCGCGCCAGCTCGGACACTTCGTGGCTGGCGCCGATGGCACGCTCGGTCTGGTAGAGCGTGGCGAAGCGGAGCTCGCTGAACATGTCTTCGAGCAAGCGCGAGAGATCGTTGTGCTCTTTCTTCAATCTTTCGAGCTGGCCCTTCTCGAGATATTCGCGATAGGGTCCCTCGACGTTCCGCTCCTCCGAACTGCAATGGCCACGGAGGGCCTTCATGTTCGGTTGCATCTCGCGAAGCCGGTTCAGGCCCCGGACGCATTCTTCGGAATCCTTGCTGGCGGTCTGTGTGAGAACCTGGTCCCACTCTTCGAGGAAGTGAAGGAAATCCTGGTGCTCCTTGCGGAGGTACTCCAGGCGAGTGCCGACGTCCATGTTGACTCCTCCTGGAAGGCTCAGTTCCGGGAGCGGGAGCATGGGGAGACTCGCCTCCCGGCTGCTTCTCTTCTACAGGGAGAGATGCACGCTGCACGCCAAATCCCGACACCTGCCGAAGAGTCGTATTTTATTGGAGCAGATAGAGTTAGGCGCCAGTCCAAGGCTCTCGCGACAGCATCGTTTTAGCAAAAGACGCACCGCTTAGCGTCAAATTCCTCAAATCTCACCCGGCGCGATATTGCGAAGCGTGAAGACCCGGCAAAACCGCACATTCGACAAGAGTTCAAGATGCCGGCTGTGACCTTCCGATGGAAATGCGCGTGCGGTATTGGAGGATAGAGCGGTCTTGTGCGGCGGGGGCGGGCGTCTGGGGTAACGCCAGCGCGGTGAGACAAAGACCCGGGGAGATGGCTGCGATGCCGGTCACGAATCAACCAGTCACCAATGAGCCGGAAGTCGATTTGATCCAAACGCAGGCGGAAGAGGTTGCGCTGCCACCTGCGAGAAAACGCTGGCCGAAATGGGCGAAGTGGGCGGTGGCGATTGCGCTCGTGGCCGGGGCGGCGATTGGAGTGCAGCGCTGGATCGCCGGCTCGCAGGCGGCGATTCGTTACGAGACCGTCGCGCTCGATCGCGGCACGATTCAGGCGAGCGTCACGGCGACTGGCACGCTAAACGCCGTGATCAACGTGCAAGTCAGCAGCCAGGTTTCGGGCAACATCAAGGCGCTCTATGCCGATTGGAACAGCAAGGTGACGCAGGGGCAGCTGGTGGCGCTGATCGATCCGCAGATTTTCCAGACACAGGTGGACCAGGCGCAGGCCGCGGTGAATTCCGCGCACGCAGCGGTGCTCACCGCAGAGGCGCAACTGGAAAAGACGCGAGCCGATCTGGCCGGCGCCGCGGCGGCGGAGAAGGCAGCGGAATCCGCGGTGGCGCGCGACCGGGCGAACGAGCTGAACGCGCAGGCACAATGGCAGCGAATCGATGAGTTGTTCCGCGACGGCATCGTTTCGCAGACGGACCATGACGCGGCCAAGGCCACCTACGACGCGAGCGTTGCCCAGGTGGCCGCCGACCAGGCGCAAGTGGACGCGGCGAGGCAGACGGTGCAATCGGCGCAGGCGCAGGTGCGCGTGGCCGAGAGCCAGCTCACCTCCGCGCGGGCGCAGGAGCGGCAGACGCGCGCGGCGCTGCAGCAGTCGCAGGTGAACCTGGACCACACGCGGATTCTCGCGCCGGTCGACGGCACGGTGGTGGCGCGGCGGATGGACGTTGGGCAGACGGTGGCGGCGACGCTGAATCCGCCGATCATCTTCGAGATCGCGCAGGACCTGACGAAAATGCAGGTGGATACGAACGTCGACGAATCGGACATCGGCAACGTGCGCATGGGCCAGAAAGCGACTTTCACCGTGGATGCGTATCCGGGGACGATGTTTCACGGCACGGTGACCGACGTGCGCAAGGCGCCGATCTCGACGCAGAACGTGGTTACGTACGACGTGGTGATCGGCGTCTCGAACCCGGAACTGAAGCTGTTCCCCGGCATGACGGCCAACGCGCGTATTTTCACGAATCGCGTCGACAACGCGCTGCGTGTGCCGAACGTCGTGCTGCGGCTGAAGCCCTCAGCGGAAGTGCTGGAGCAACTGGGTCTGCCTGCTCCGGAGGCGGGCAAGCCGCACATGTATGTCCTCGCCGAGGGGAAATTGAAGGCCGTGCCGGTGACCTACGGGCTCTCCGACGGGCGATACACGGCGATCGTTTCCGGGGACGTGCGCGCGGGCGATCGCGTAGTCTCGCGATTCATCACCGCAAAGACCACGACGGGGGGCAGCTCACAGCCTGGCGCGATGCGCGGGCCGAGATTCTGAGAGAGGCGAAATGGCGCCGCTGATCGATGTGCGGAATCTGACGAAGACGTACCGTCTGGGCGAGGTGACGGTGCGCGCGCTGCGCGGCGTGACGCTGACGATCGAGCGCGGCTCGTTCGTCGCGGTGATGGGGCCGTCGGGTTCCGGGAAATCGACTTTCATGAATCTGCTCGGCTGCCTTGACCGGCCGACCTCCGGCCGTTACCTCCTCGACGGCGTGCCGGTCGAAAGCCTCGATCGCGACCAGCTCGCGGAAATCCGCAACCGGAAAATCGGCTTCATTTTTCAGACGTTCAATCTGCTGTCGCGCATGACGGCACTGGAAAATGCGGAGCTGCCGCTGCTCTACACAAGTGGCGAAGGGGTGGACGGCGCGGCGCTGGCGCGGCGGATGCTGGCCGCGGTCGGGCTCGGCGGGCGCGAGCAGAGCCTGCCTTCGCAGCTTTCCGGCGGGCAGCAGCAGCGCGTGGCCATCGCGCGGGCGCTGATCAACCGGCCGGAAATCCTGCTCGCCGACGAGCCGACAGGCCAACTCGATACGCAAACCGGCGCGGAGATCATGGAGATTTTCGTGCGGCTGAACCGCGAGCGCGGAATTACGATTCTGCTCGTGACGCACTCGGACGAAATTGCGGCGTACGCGGAGCGCGTGATCGGGTTCCGCGACGGGCGCGTGGTAAGCGATACGCTGGCGGGAACGCCGGCGGCTTCGGGGCCACGCGGGATGCGCGCGGGACCGGCTCCGGCGGAGGCGCGGCGATGAGGCAACTGCGATCGGCGATCGTTATCGCGTTACGCGCGCTGGCGATGAACAAGATGCGCTCGGCGCTCACGATGCTGGGAATCGTGATCGGCGTGGCGTCGGTGATCGCGACGGTCGCCGTCGGCTCCGGCGCCACCGAGCGCATTCAGGAACAGATCGCCAGCATCGGGAGCAACCTGATCATCGTGATTCCCGGAAGCACCACCACGGCCGGACTGCGCCTGGGAACGGGATTCGCCGTCACGCTCTCGGAATCCGATGCACGCGAGATTCCGCTCCAATGCCCGGCCGTCGGGCTGGCCGCTCCCGTGATTCGCGGAGGCGCGCAAGTCGTCTACGGCAATAACAACTGGGCCACGGTCATCTACGGCGTCACACCGGACTATCTCACCGTCCGCGATGTCTCGGTCGCGCGTGGCGAGGAGTTTTCGCAGTCCGACGTCGACAGTGCGTCGAAGATCGCCCTGCTCGGCAAAACCGTTGCCGACAACCTCTTTGGCGCCGCGAATCCGGTGGGCCAGACCATTCGCATCAAGAACGTGCCGTTCATCGTGGTTGGCGTGCTGACGCCTAAAGGCCAATCCGTGACGGGCCAGGATCAGGACGACAACATTCTGCTGCCGATTTCGACGGCGAAGCGCAAGGTGATCGGATTCAATCCCGCCAATGCCGACGCGGTGAACGCGATCCTCCTGCAAGCTCGCTCGGGCGCACAAGTGGACGTGGCGCAGGAGGAGGTGACGGCGCTGCTGCGCCAGCGGCATCACTTGCAGCCCGGCGAACTGGATGACTTCTCACTGCGCAACATGCAGGAGATTTTTTCGGCGCAGGAGGAATCGTCGCGAATCATGGCGCTGATGCTGGCCGCGGTGGCGTCGGTTTCGCTCGTCGTGGGCGGGATCGGAATCATGAACATCATGCTGATCTCGGTGCGCGAGCGGACACGCGAGATCGGCTTGCGGCAGGCGGTGGGCGCGAAGACGCGCGATATTCTGACGCAGTTTCTGGTGGAAGCGGTAACGCTCTCGATCGCCGGCGGATTCGTGGGGATCGCGCTGGGGATTGGGGCGTCGGTCGCGATTTCGCGCATCGCGGGCTGGACGACGGTGGTGGGGCCGGGCGCGGTGCTGCTGGCGGTGTTTTTTTCGGCGCTGGTGGGAATTACATTCGGGTATTATCCGGCGCGGAAAGCGGCGTATCTCGATCCGATCGAGGCGCTGCGATATGAGTAGGGGCAGTTCTGTAGCGCAGCCACTCCTGGCTGCGGCCTTTCGTCATGCGTCAGTCAAAACCGCCGGCGGGACGCCGGCGCTACAGGAGGCTTGGCAAAGCGTCCGCGTTCATAAGGAATTTCGGTCCTGGCGAAAGGCGCAGAGGCTGAAGCCTGTGCCACTGGACGCCGGCAATGGCGAGCGGTTTTGGTAGCACAGCCTTCAGGCTGTGCGCTTTTGGCGTTGCGACGATGCCAACCACATGCAGCGAGACGAGCACGGCGGAGCCGAGCGTCAGAATCCTGCCGTCCCTCATGAGTTCATTCACGGCGCGCGTGCGGAACGAAATTGGGCGATACTATCTCGCCCATCAAGCGGTGGGAGAAGCGGGTGCGGTGGTCAGACCACTGGCGCGAGAAATTTTGGGCAGCTGCTGTTCCGGTTCTAGGCGCATTTTAATTGGTTATATAATGGCCAAGAATCGAGGCCCATTCTGGAGGAGAAACTGATGCCCGCAGAAGCGCGCACGAAAACCGCGCCGGTAGATTCCGCCAGCTATCACGGGCTCGACCGCGAGTCGCTGATTCGCATCTACCGGATGATGTTCCTCTCGCGGCGCCTCGACGACCGCGAAATCCAGATGAAGCGGTTGAACAAACTTTACTTCCAGATCAGCGGCGCGGGGCACGAGGCAGTGCTCGTCGCGGCGGGGCTGGCGCTCAAGCCCGGCCACGACTGGTTCTATCCGTATTACCGCGATCGCGCGCTCTGCCTTACGCTCGGCGTCACTCCTTACGAAATGCTGCTCCAGGGCGTCGGCGCGAAGGACGATCCCAGCTCCGGCGGCCGGCAGATGCCGAGCCACTGGGGCAGCCAGGACCTGAACATCGTCAGCCAGTCCTCGCCCACCGGCACGCAGTGGCTTCAGGCCGTCGGCGCGGCGGAAGCGGCGCTCTATTACAAGCAGTTTCCGAAGGCGCTCGAGGAGGCGCAACTCGCTCCGCTTGGACATGCCGTGCGACACAAGCCCGATGAAGTGGTCTACGTTTCGGGCGGCGACGGGACCACGTGCGAAGGCGAGTTCTGGGAAGCGCTGAATTCGGCGTCGGTGAAAAAGATGCCGGTGCTGTTTCTGGTGGAGGACAACGGCTATGCGATTTCGGTGACGACCGATCAGCACACCGCGGGCGGCAACGTCTCGCATCTGCTGCGCAACTTCCCGAATTTCTACATCGCGGAATGCGACGGCACGGATCCCCTGGAAAGCTACGCGGCGCTCCGCGAAGCCGTCGAGCACTGCCGCGCGCGGAAGGGCCCGGCGCTGGTTCACGCTCACGTCGTGCGGCCGTATTCGCATTCAATGTCCGACGACGAAAAGCTCTACAAGCCGGCCGAGGTGCGCGAGGCGGAAGCGCAGCGCGATCCGCTGCCGAAATTCAGCCTGTTCCTGCTGCGCGAAGGCATCCTGACCGAGAAGCAGATCGAGAAGCTCGAGGCGGAAGTCGATCGCGAGTTACGCGATGAGGCTGATCGCGCCATGGCCGCCGCGATGCCCGAGCCGGAGTCGGTGAAGATGTGGGTCTATTCGCCCGACGTCGATCCCACGTCCGACGCGTTTGTTGCCGAGCCGCGGCTTTCCGGAAACGAGAAGACGATGGTCGAGATGGTCTCGGCCACGCTGATGGACGAGATGGGGCGCGACGAACGCATCGTCGTCTTCGGCGAGGACGTCGCCGACGTGAGCCACGAAGAATATCTCGGTAAAGTGAAAGGCAAGGGCGGCGTGTTCAAGGCCACTTCGGGCCTGCAGCGTCGCTACGGCGGGCATCGCGTTTACAACTCGCCGCTGGCCGAGGCGAATATCGTGGGCCGCGCCATCGGCCTCGCGACGCGCGGGCTGAAGCCCGTGGTCGAAATCCAGTTCTTCGATTACATCTGGCCGGCGATGATGCAGCTTCGCAACGAGCTGCCGCTCCTGCGCTGGCGCTCGGCCGGGAAATTCAAGTGTCCGGCGGTGGTGCGCGTGGCGACCGGCGGGTATCTTTCCGGCGGCGCGATTTATCACAGCCAGTGCGGCGAATCGATTTTCGCGCACGAGCCGGGGCTGCGCGTGGTGATGCCGTCGAACGCGCTCGACCTTTCCGGCCTGTTGCGCACGGCGATTCGCTCGGACGATCCGGTGCTCTTTCTCGAGCACAAGCACCTGTATCGCCAGCCGTATAACCGCTCGCCCTATCCGGGACCGGATTACACGGTGCCCTTCGGCAAGGCGCGCGTGGTGCGCGAGGGAACCGACGCCAGCGTGATCACTTTCGGGGCGCTGGTGCATCGCGCCGAAGTGGCCGCCGCGGAGCTGGGCCGCCAGGGAATTTCGATCGAGATCGTCGATTTGCGCTCGCTGAGCCCGTACGACTGGGACGCCATCGCGCAAACCGTGGCGAAAACGAACCGCGTGCTGGTCGCCTACGAGGACATGCGCTCGTGGGGCTACGGCGCGGAAATCGCGGCGCGCATCAGCGACGAACTGTTCGACGAGCTCGACGCGCCCGTGCGGCGCGTTGCGGCGCAGGACGTTTTCTGCGCGTATCAGCCGGTGCTCGAGGACGCGATTCTGCCGCAATCCACCGACATACGGCGCGCGCTCGAAGAATTGCTCGATTACTGAGCGAGCGGCGATCATAGCTGGAGCGAACGGCGGACAGCCTGAAGGCTGTGCTACGAGAAAACGGCGGCGCGTCACGGTTTTTGTAGCACAGCCACTCCTGGCCGCGGCTTCCGCGGGTTGTATTTTCCAGACCATTCATGGTCGTGTTGAACTTGGCCTCGGAGCTTTCGGGATCCTTCCCGACCTGCTTCGTCGGGACTCACTTCGTCCGTCGCACAAAGCTTGGCGCGGGAGAACAAGATATTCTGCTGAGGCTACGCTTGCAAAAGGCCGCAGCCAGGAGTGGCTGCGCTACATCGGGCGCGGGAACATGCGACGGGTGAGATTCGTAGTTGTAGAATGAAGGCAGGAAGCGCGGTGGGAGGTGCACGATGATCTGCCCAACTTGCCAACGGGAAATCGCCGACTATTCGAATTTCTGTTACTTCTGCGGAACGCGGCAGGGGTCGGGCGTGCCAAGCCGGCGGCTGATGCGCTCGGTGGTGGATTCGAAGATTGCGGGCGTATGCGGCGGATTTGCAGACTATTTCAATTCCGATTCGACGGTCGTGCGTATCCTCTTCGTGTTTCTGACGATCGCCACGGGATTGGTGCCGGGGATCGTGGCCTACGTGGTGGCATGGATTCTGATGCCGCAGGCGCCCTACGTCAGCTCGCCCGCCGGCGTGGCGAACACTGCGGCGCCTGGAAGCGGGCAGCGGTAAGTCCGTTTGCGTAGCTGCTGCTTCTGCGGCGGAACACACACCAGCTGACGTGGCTGCGGGATCCATCGCCCCGATGCCTTCCCGGATACGGGGCGGTCCGCATTTTCAGAATCGGTCCGCTTCGCTCAGGATGACGGATTGTGTGGCTTGCCGCGGTCAGTCTTTCGATTTGAAAATCAGGCGGTCGGCGGAGACTGCGCCGCCGCCGATGACGAGCAGCGTGAAGGCGGAAACGCACAGGATGAGCGGAAGCTGATATTGGCCCACGGTGAACATGCCGCGCGGAAAGTGCAGCCACCAGAGCGCAATGGCCATTTCGCCGGCCAGGAGCAGCGCGACGATGCGCGTGAACAGGCCCACCGCCAGCAGGCAGCCGCCGAAAAACTCGAGCGAGCCCGAGATGTAGGCGAAATATCCCGGGAAACCCATCTTCGGGAACGCGGCGAGCCATTGCGCGCGTTCGGTGAACAGTTTCGGGTAGCCGTGATAGATGAAAATGATCGCCAGCGCCAGTCGCAGCAAGAGCTGCGCCACCGGCTTCAATTTCTCGAAATGCTGCATCGGCCCGCTCCTGTACCGTAAGTAGAGCTTCGGAGGACGATTCGCCATGTGCGGCCAAGGAATTGTAACAGAGGAGGCGAGGGCGCCGGCGCGCCGGGTTGGAGTAGAATCGGGAGTGGTCGTGTTCCAGCAGAAACGTAAGGAGCTTGGCCGGCATCGCCGGCCGACGGGGAAGCGGAGATGTTGCGTCGGGTACTGATTGCCGTGGCGGTCGTGTTGCTGGTATCCGGCGGGGTGGGAGCCTGGCTGTGGTGGAAAGCAAGCCCCCCGGCCAAGGGCGAGGCCTACGTCGGCATGGCCGGCGTGCCGCTGTGGGACGGCAACGGGCAGATCCGGCGCCGCGTGCAGAATCTCGCGTGGGGCGAGAAGCTGGTGGTCCTCGCTCAGTACAACGATTCGATCAAGGTGCGCACGCCGCAAGGGAAGGTCGGCTGGGTGAATGAAGACCGGCTGATGGACCCGGACGTTTGGCAGCGGCTGGGAACGCTCGCAGCGCGCGTGCAACAGATGAGCACGCAGGCGCAGGGGCACACGGCCGTTCTGTCGAATCTGCGGCTCGATCCGGGGCGGACGTCGCCTCGCGTCGGGCAGTTGAAGCCGAACACGCCGGTGGAGATTCTGGAGCGAAGCGCGGTGGAAAGGAGCGTCGAAAGTGCCCGGGCGAGAAACACATCGCGCCTGGAGCCTTGGCTGCTGGTCCGCGCGCGCATCAGCGATAGCGAGCAGATCGCGGGCTGGACGCTCGCCAGCTTCATCAGCCTCGACCTTCCCGACCCGCTGCCGGCATACGCCACTTCGGCGGGCATGAACCCGCTCGCCTATTTCGCGCTTAGTTCAGTGAAGGACCCCGAGTACGGGGAAAAACCCTACTACCTGGTCGCCGGCTCGGGCAGCGGGCAGGGGCAGGCGTGCGACTTCACGATGCTGCGCGTCTACACGTGGAGCGTCTTGAAGCACCGGTACGAAACGGCCTTCGTGCAAAACAACCTGTGTGGCCACCTGCCGATTCAAGTCCAACGCGACGTTGATCCGCAGCATGACTCGCTGTTCAGTTTCGACGACAACTCCGGTTCCGGAACGCAGCAGCTTTCCTACCGCATGCGCAGCACGCAGGTGCGCCCGCTGCGCCGGCCTTCCGCGACGAAGAGCGCGCAAAACGGCGGTTCTTCGCGGGGGCAAGCCTCGCGCCGATAGCTCGTCGGTCCACGAAAATCACACCTCCCCAAGTCCGGCTTCAGGTGGCATCTCGGTCCAAGAAAGAGAACAAAGCCTGAAGAGTCTGTGTGGCAACGGCAGCCCCAAACGGCGCTGAAGGGGCCGAAGGTTGCGTAGCGCAGCCACTCCTGGCTGCGCCTTTCCTGTGGAATGAGGGCGATCCTTGAATTTTTCAGAGGGATGCAAATACGGGATCGTGGTTTTTGGGTGGCTCTGGCGGCAATGGATGAAAGCGAGACGCTACAGACAAAAGGCCGCAGCCAGGAGTGGCTGCGCTACATCGGCTTTGAGTTATTGCGATGGGGCGGCGGCTTGAGCGGCTTTTTGCAGCAACGCGAGGATCTCGCGGCAATTGGGCCTGGTGGCGCTGCACGCGCGGCGGTATTGAGCAACCAAGTCCTGCCACCAGCCGGCGTCGACGTCCCAGGTGATGCCTTCGCTCAGATTCCAGTATTTGCGCAGGACGGGCCAATTGCGAATCAGGGCGTCGGGGTGGTCGGTGAGGTAGTGCTCGAGCTGGTCGGCGGCGTCGTCGGCCCAGGCTCCGCCGGAATGATGGAACAGGTAGAAATAGCGCGCGGTGGCGCCGGGGTTGCCGGCGAGCACGAGTTGGAACAATTCGTCGGTGACGTTATAGACGGGCGAAGCGGCGAGGCCGGTGGCGTTGGGAGCGGTCGATGCGGCTTGGCGGAGATCGACGAGCGCGGCGGCGGCCTCAGGCGTTTCGGGCAATGCGGCGAGGAAGCTCGCGGGGTCCTTGCGGCCGGAAAGGCGGTAGCCGACGAGCGCGCAGAAGATTGTGGCCTCGGGATCGTTGCTCGCGGCGTCGCAGCTGGAGTCGATCACGGATTGCTGCTTCTTTTCGTAAGCATCGCTGAGGGCGAGGACGAATTTGCGGTATTGGGTGTCGATGGACTGGATGGATTCGTAGGCGGCGCCGGAATTGCCGCCGCTGGCGTCGAATTCTCGCTGGAGGGCTTGGCGTTTCTGCCAGAGGCCGGGAGCGAGATGGGCGCGCTTAGGCACGGGTGGGGTGGGCGTCTGCGGCGCGGCGGGCAGCGCGGAGAGGACAAACAGCAATAGGAATGCGCGAGACATCCTCGCCATTGTAGTGCACTCGGTGGCGGGGGCACTCTTGCCCGCGTGGTTTTCTGGCGCCGCAGGTCATCAACATCGTCGGCGAGACGCCGGGGTACAGGAGGCATGTCTGCCTTGGGCCGCGGCAAGGATGGAGATTGCGGTATGGGGGAGGCGCACAGGCAAGAATGCCTGTGCTACGAGGGCAGGCATTTCGTTTGAGGTGAGATTGTGATTTGCAGCGTCGCAAAAGAGCGCGGGCAAGAGTGCCCGCGCCACTGGGGGCCGCACCACCTTCGGGCCGGGCTATTTGGGTTGGGACAGGGCGGGCGCTGACTCCGTGGAACGGATGTGGATGTCGCGTTGAGGGAATGGGATCTCGATGTTGTTTCCTTTCATTGCCTCGAAGATGGCGAAATTCAGGGCGCTGCGGAAGCCACCGGCCTGCATGACGGTGCCGGGGAACCAGACGAAGAGCTCGAAATTCAGCGAGCTATCGCCGAATTCCTGGAAGAGGACGGCGGGGGCGGGATCAGTGATGGCCTGCGGATGGGCGCGCGCGATGTCCAGCAGAATCTCGCGGACATGATTCGGATCGCTGCCGTAGCCTACGCCGATTTTCACTTTCACGAGGACGCGCGGATCTCCGGCGCCCCAATTCGTCACGCGGGTCGAGACGAATTCGGAATTGGGCACGATGATTACCGCATTGGTTCCGGTGTGCACCCACGTGCTGCGCGCGCCGATGCGCACCACCGGGCCGAGCAGGCCGCCGACTTCCACGATCTGGCCCACGCGGATTGGCTGCTCGATCAGGAGAATCAGCCCGGAGATGAAATTGTTCGCCACGTTCTGCAGGCCGAAGCCGATGCCGACGCCAAGCGCGCCGCCGACAACGAGCAGGCTGCTGAGGTCGAGGCCGGACGTTTGCAAGCCAATGATCAAGCCCACTGAAAATACGAAATATTGCACCCAGCGCGAGAACACATCCTGCTGGCCGCTGCCCATCGACGTGCGCGGAAGCACCTTGCGGAGCAGGAAGCGGCGCGTGGCGCCGGCGATGGCGCCGACGATGAGCAGATAGACGAGCGCCTTGACGAGAAACCACGGGGTGACGGCGAGCGCGCCAACGTGGAAGAACGGGCGCTCCATGAACTTTTCGACATCGCGGGGGATCCAGGGAATGACGCCGCCCAGGCCGGTGGCGCCCGCGGCCACGAAAACCGCGAAGCCCCGGTTCGTGTCAGCCGTTCGCATCGAGTTCCCTCCCCCGACCGCTCGCGGCGATCGCCGCGTCGACCGTGTCGGAGACGATTCGGTGAACCTTGTCGCGCAGGGTTCCGACGTCCTGCTTCGTCAGGTCTTTGGTTTCGATCTGCTCGCCGAGGTAAACGACAATCTTGGCCGGATAGATCATCCAATGCCCTTTCCGGTTGAAATCAAACGAGCCGGTGATGGCGACAGGCACGACAGGATAACCGAACTGGACGGCCATGCGAAACGCGCCGTCCTTGAACTCGCCGACGTGGCCGTCGAGCGTGCGGCCTCCCTCGGGAAAGACGACTAGGCTGACGCCGTCGTCGAGCGCGGCGCGCGTGCGGCGATAGAGCTCCTTGGTTTGCGCGGCGGTGGGATTTTTGCGGACGGGGATATTGCCGAAGCGGCGCATCATCCAGCCGTAAGCGGGAATGCGGAAATGGGATTCGAGCTCGAGGCCGCGCAGGAATTGCGGAATGGCGGAATAGACGACGAACGCGTCGAAAATATTCACGTGGTTCGCGATGAAAAAAGAGGTGGGCTGGGGATCGAAGCCCGGCGCGCGGCACACCTCGAATTTCACGCCGGCGACACGAAGCACGTTGCGGAACAGCGCGCGCTGCGGCCAGTCGTTGCGGCGCGGATCGACGAAGATGCCGAGCAGCACGAGCAGCGGGCAAAGCGTGAAGAAATGCAGGCCGCTCAGCAGCCAGAGCGTTGCCGCGCGCACAACGAGCCAGGCGCGCTTCACACGACCACCGAAAGCGCCCCCGCCAGCACGTCCATGCGGCGGCACTCCAGATGCAGGCTCTCGCCGTCCACCATCACGTTCACCGGGCCCGGCAGATCGAATTCGATCCGCCCCGCCGCGCGCCTCGACGCCAGCCGGTGCCGTATGTGCGCGCCGGTGTAAAGTCCCGGAAGATTCCATAGAAGTCCCAATCGCCCGATCGGCGCCCAGCGCACCAGCTCAATCTGCCCATCGCCGGGATCGGCCTCGGGAGCGATCATCATTGTACCGCCGGTGAATTTGCTGTTGTTGAAGCTGAGGAAGAGGCAGTCGCGGCGATCGAACTCCGGATCGTCGTCGGCGCGCAGCGGAAACGATTGCGGGTGCAGGCGCGCGAGCGTGACGACGACGCTGGCGAGATAGCCGAACTGGCCACCGTGGCGGAAATGGCGGTTGCGGAAATCGGCGACGTCGGCGGCGAAGCCGAGACTGAGCAGATTGATGAAATGGATCACGCCCGAGGCGTGCTCGAGGCGCAGAACATCGCAGGGGCGCGTGCGGCCCTGGCGCAGCGCCTCGAACGTATGCTCGTCGGGGCGATTCGTGAAATCGCGCAGGAAAGAATTGCCGGTGCCCAGCGGCAGAAAGCCGAGCGTGGGCGGTTCGCCCGATTCGGCGCCGGGGAAAAGGCCGTTGATCACTTCGTAGGCGGTGCCATCGCCGCCGACGGAAAGGAAACGGCGGCGGCCGGCGTCGTAGGCTTCGCGGACGACTTCGGAGGCGTGGCCGGGACGCGCGGTCTCGGCGATTTCGAAGGCGACGCCGGCCTGGCGCAAACGGTCGAGCGCGGCGGGCATGAGTTTGCGGCAGCGGCCGTTGCCCGCGGCGGGGTTGACGATCGCGAGAAAATCCGCGGCGCTCACAGCTCGATCACCGCGCTCCGCTCGACGCGCTCGGCGATCTGGCGCGCCAGTTCCGGCCGCTTGATTTTCAGCGACGCGGTTCGCGGAAAATCGCTTTCCCAGACGAGCAGGCCGCCGACCCGCTTGAAATCGGCCAGGCGGCGATTGCGCGTGGCGATTTCGTCGCGCAGGCCGTCCGCGGCGTCGCCATCGGGGCGGACGACCATCACAAGCGATTCGCCGGTGCCGAGCGAGCGCGTGGGCCAGAGGGAATTCGCGGCAAAGATGCAAAATTCCTTGGCGGGCAGGTCCTCGAAGGCGCGCTCGATGTCTTCGGGATACACGTTCTTGCCGCCTTCGGTGACGATCATGTTTTTCTTGCGGCCGACCAAGTGCAGATGGCCCTGGGGATCGAACCAGCCGAGATCGCCGGTGCGCAGCCAGCCGTCGACGATGGTTTCCGCCGTCAGTTCGGGATCGTCGAGGTAGCCGGCCATCACCGTTTTCCCGCGCACTTCGACTTCGCCGACGCCGTCCGGAGTTTTGTTCGTGATGCGAACTTCGACGCCGGGCAGCGGTTTGCCGACCGTATCGGCGCGGAAGGGTTTGAGGTCGTTGACGGTGATCGCGGTCGAGGCTTCGGTGAGGCCGTAGCCGTTGGCTACGGGGATGCCGAGATCGTAGAAAAATTGCAGCGTGGCGGGCTCGGTGAACGCGCCGCCGACGATCAGCGCGAGCAATTGGCCGCCGAAGGCCTTGTGCACCTGCGGCAGGAGCAGGCGGCTCAGGCGCGGATGCGGGCGGCGGCGCGTGAGCGCGCGATTGAGCGCGATGAGCGAATCGAGGATGCGGCGGCGCATCGGGGGCAATTCGTCGAAACGGGCGCGCAGTGAGCGCTCCACATTTTTCAGAAGCAGCGGCACGACGCTCGCGTAGGTGATCCGGAAGCGCGGGAACGCGTCGCGGATGTATTCCGGGCGCAGCGTGCGCAGATGGACCACGGCCGCACCGCAAACGAACGGGCCGATGAAGCCGACCATGAAGTCGATGGCGTGATTGGTGGGGAGGATGCTCAGATAGCGCACGCCAGGCCAGAAGGGATACCAGGTGGTGAGCGAGCGGCACTGCTCGAGGTAATTTTCGTGCGTCAGAATGCAGCCCTTGGGGCGGCCGCCGGTGCCGGAAGAATAGACGATGCCGGCCCAATCCTGCCGCGTGCGCGGGACGAACGTTGGCTCCTTCACCGGCAGGCAGTCTTCCCAGCGGCGCGCGGGGCCGATGTCGGCGCCTTCGGGAGCCTCGGTGACGAAGACGGCGCGGAGACGGAGGCCTGGGAAACCGGGCGCTTTTTGGAGCATGCGCCAGAGGTGATATTCGACGAAGAGAACTTCGGCTTTCGAGTGCGCGAGCAGTTCGGCGTGTTCCTGCGCGCCGAGTTTGTAATCGAGCGGAACGAACACGCCGCCGCGATAGAGGATGGCGTAAGCGGCGATCAGCCACTTCGACTGATTCGACATCAGGATCGCTGCGCGACTCCCGGCGCCGAAATTCAAATCTTCCAGCGCGAAGGCGACGGGCATTGCCTGCTGGCGGAACTGCTTGTAGGTGAGGCGGTGATTTTCGCGGTCGCGATCGGCTTCGATCAGGCAGACGTGATCGGGGAAACGGTCGAGCGCGTCACCCAGGGCCGCGCCGAGCGAATCGTATTGGCGGAGATCAAGCATCGTCTGTCGAACGGGGGTAAAGGCACATCAACAGCCTCGCAGGCTTGCGCCTCCGCGGCAGATCAACCCACACGGGCCTGAATGCGCTCGGCCAGCGTGCGGAAATCGGTGACTCCCGCCAGTTCGTAATCGGGCAGCTCGATCGAGAAATGGCGCTCGAGGCCGGTGAGCAGATCGAGCGCCTGCATGCTGTCGATCTCGAGCTTTTTGAAAAAGTCGTCGTCGGGAGACAGCTCGGCGCGCGGCACGCGGAATTTCTGCGCCGCAAGGTCGAGAATTTCGGCGATGATTTCATCCAGGTTCTTGGCCGGCATTGTCGTCGGTACATTGTAGCTGAAAAAGCGTTTTTAGGGCCCCAGCGGCGTGTGCAGTCTTGCCGGCGACCGAGATTGTGTAGCGCCGCCCTTCAGTGTATGGTGCCAGGACATCCTTTACAGTGGTTGCCACGACATCCTTTACAGGTGGGGTAGAGTTTCCGGCCGAGGAGGTCGGGAGCGATGCCTTGGAGGAGCGTGGAGGTGAGCGAGCAGCGAGTATGGTTTGTGGTTCGCTTGGTC
>JAGWOX010000075.1 GCA_028877145.1 Acidobacteriota bacterium
GAAGCTCGCATTGAGCATGTCGTGCTCGCTCGGCTGCCAGCGCACCGTCGCTTCGAATTCGCGATAGCTCTGCCGGCCGGAATTCAGTAGGTCGAGCGACGCCGCGCCGGGCGAAGCAAGGGACGGCACGGCCGGATTCAGAAAGAATTCGCGATGCGTCTCTCGCTCGCTGTAGCCAAAACGTATCAGCAGCCCGCGCCGAATTTCCCGATCCGCCTGGAATTGCCAGACGAAGCTGTACGGCACGCGCAGCCCGCCCGGCGCTACCACCCTGTGCGTGAAGAGCACCGGAACGGATGCCTGCGTTATTCCATCGCCGGCGTACTCCGTGACGATCTCCGCCGGATATTCGGGAAAGGTGAGAGTATCGAGCGGAACCTTCTCGTAGAAAAGGCCGACACCGCCGCGCACCGCAGTCCGTTCATCGCTCGTGGGAGCCCAGACGAACGCCGCGCGGGGAGCGAAATCCACCGCTTGGCCCGACGCGCTGTCGTGATCCAGGCGGACGCCCAGGTTCAATGTGAACCGGGGCATGATCGACCATTGGTCCTGCGCGAAAAACCCGGCGTCGGTCTGGCTCGCGGCGAGCGAGGCGGCCGGCGTGAAGTTGATCGTCTGGCTCGTCGTCATGTCCTGGCGAAGCACGACGACGGGATTGTTGCGCACGGTCCCTTGGTAGCTCGCGTGGCTCACGTCGTAGCCAAACTGCGTGATGTGGTCGCCGCTGCCGTGAAATGTGCCCGCGTGATAGTTCTGCGAAAATTCGTAGAGACGCCCATAGCGGTCCTGATGATTGAACCAATCGCCGCTGTTCTGCCCGGGATACAGGACGAGCGGACCGTCTCGCCCGCTCGACGGCCACACGTGAATGTCGACCTGTTTCGCCGAAAAATTCGTCTCGAGCACCGACGAGCCGAAAAGCGCGCGCTCGTTAAGCGCTGCTTGCCAGCCCCGCCGCCGCAGATTGGCCGTCACCGCGAGGGGATTGAACGTGTTCATATTCACGAAGCTCAGGTTCTCGGGATAGAAAGTGAATGTGCCCGTCAGGTGATTCGACTGGTTCAGGTCGCAGTCGAATTGCGTTTGCGAACTGAAGGTTTCGAATACCTGATCGTTTTTCAGGTTCGGCTGGCCGGGTACCTGCACACGCACGAATCTGTATTCGAGCGATTCGAAAAGGAACAGGCGGTTCTTGACCAGCGGCCCGGCAAGCGTGAATCGCGGCGTGATCGATTCGAGGCCGATGAAGTGCCCATCGCGGTAGCGCGGGCGCGGGAAGAAATCCGTGAAAAGCACGTTCCATCTGTTCGTCCCGCTTCGCGTCTCCACTTCCGTCACGCCGCCGGCAAAGCGGCCGTATTGCGCCGCAAACGGGTTCGGCAGTACCTTCACCGATTTCACCGCTTCGATCGGCAGGCTGATCTCCGGTTGCCCCGTCACGGGATCGCTCGCGTTCGACTGATTCAGCAGTGTGGTGCTGGCCGAGGGGCTCGCTCCCTGGATGTCGAGCAGGCCGTCGGGTCCGCGGATCACTCCAGGAATCAGCGGCAGGGCGTCCTGGAATCGCTCGCTGACAAGCGGCGCCAGTTGCAGCGTTTGCTGGGTGATTGCCGGGGCGGCCGTGCTGATGGATGTGGTTTCCACGCCGGTCGGGGAACTGCTGCTGACCGTCACCCGTTGTTCGAACTCGGTGAGCATCAGTTCCAAGTCCGCGGAAACGGCCGCGCCAGCCCTGACTTCCACTGTTTGAAGTGCCTCGCGAAATCCCGGCGCGCGCACCTCGACGGTACACCGACCCGCCGGCACGCGCCGGAACAGGTAACGCCCGGATTCGTCGCTGATTGTCTTCCGCGACTGCTTTGCGCCTGCGCAGGCCAGAATCACATGCACGTTTGGCAGCGAAACATGGCCACCCGCGGTATCGCGCGTGGCCACGGTTCCTTCAACCGTGCCCCACCCGGCCACTTGCGCCCCCGCCACTCCGCAGGCGAGCACACCCGTCACCGCCAGTTGGACGGCTCTCCGCCACCATTTTCGCGCGATACGAGGCAACAAGAAACCTTTCCGGGAAGGGCTCCGAGGGCGGCAAGACTCCCTCGCCCTGAAAGCGACCCCCTCATTTCCAGAAACGCCTATGATACGTGCCCCGACCGGAGCCATTCACTTTCAGACATACGATTTCTCGAACTTACTTGCATATATGGTGTCGAGTCGGGCATCTTAGTGCTTCTGAGAGTCGGGCTTGGGGTTTATCAAGTAGCCTATATGTTTCCTGCGGAGGTAAGAGCTTGATGCGGTGTGGAAAATTCGTGGCAGCTCTCGGCGTGCTTCTTGCAATGAGTTTCCCGGCGTACGCCCAAACGACAGCGTCCAAAATTGAATTGGCTGGCACCTATGCCTACATGCGGACCAACATCAATGGCCCCGGCGGCTATAGCGAAGGCCTGCAAACGAACGGCGGTACCGGGTCGGTAACTTACAACGTCAACAATTCCTGGGGCGTCGTTGCCGAAGTCGGCGGCTACAATTCGAGCACCATCAGCTCCGCCGGCGGCAACGACATTTCGTTCGCCTCCTACCTCTTCGGCCCTCGGTACTCCTTCCGGAAGTGGGACACTCTCACTCCCTACGTCCAGACGCTTTTCGGCGGCGTCAAAGGCAACCATGCCCTCACCGTCGGCGCCAATGGCGTATCCGGACAGTTCCAGGCTGACAAGAACGCCTTCGCCTGGACCATCGGCGGCGGCATGGATGCCAAGGTGACGAACTACCTTGCCGTGCGTGTATTTCAGGCCGAGTATTTCATGACCAGGTGGGACAACGGCGGCACGAACCAGCAGAACAACTTCCGCATCGAAACCGGCTTGGTCTTCCGCTTCGGGAAACGATAGGCAGGCAGACCGCTGTTCGGGCCGGGACTGACTCGATCATCGCCAGCAGAACCGGGGAATCGGTTGAAGGTGGGCCGATTCCCGCTTCAGGAAGTCGAGGGTCGCGCGGGCGTTCCGCCCTCGGAGTTTCCGCCGCGATCGATCTCGATCGAGCCCTTGAAGTAGGCCCCATCCTCAATCATGATGCGGGCGGTCGTCAGGTCGCCAACCACCGAACCGTCCTTCTTGATCTCGATGCGGTCCCGTGCGCGCAAATTTCCCTTCACGTTGCCGAATACGACCACTTCGCGGGCCTGCACATCGGCCGTCACGCGTGCCGAGGCCCCGATCGTCAGCCGGCGTTCGCCCAGTTGAACGTGCCCTTCCACCGCGCCGTCAATCTGCAAGTCCTCATTGCCGCTGATTTCACCCTTAACGTGCAACCCGGCTCCGACGCGGGCTCCGCCGCGGTCTATGACGGGGGCGGGACGAGACGGTTCACTCGGCGTCATGGGCTTGGTCTCCTGTTTGGGCTGGGGATGGACCGCCGGCGGGGGCGTCGGCGGGGTTTTCGGTTCCGGTTCACGCGGTACTTCCCGCTTCTTTCCTGTCCACATTCGCTTCCCTCGGTCGTTCTCCCGGCCTGCCCGATTTCGCGCGCGGCCCGGAACGAATCAACACTGTAGAACGCGTTCCCAAATCGTGGCAAGCCGAAATCGCGTGGTCGCCAGACCCCCCAGGGCAAATCAGCGTCGAAGCCGGCGTTGCCGGAAATCACAGTCAATACTTGCGCAGCACTCCGACCACGCGGCCCTGCACTTTCACCTCTTCGCCAGGCACGATGATCGGCCCCATCTCGGTGTTCGCGGGCTGCAAGCGCACGCGGCCTCCCGGCTCCCGGTAAAACCGCTTCAGCGTGGCTTCCTCGCCGCGCACCAGCGCCACCACGATCTCGCCCGCGTTCGCCACCTGCGTCTGCTCGACGACGATGTAATCCCCGTCGAGAATGTGGTCGTCGCGCATCGAATTCCCCTTCACCTGCAGCACGTAAGTGTTTCGTCCGCGGCTGAAATCCCCTAGCGATATCGCTTCCCGCTGCTCGACCGCTTCGAGCGGCTGGCCGGCGGCAATGCGTCCGACCAGAGGCAACTCGACCGCCTGCCGCCCGAGGACCTCCTCGCGCACCGGCCGCGGCAGGTGAATGATCTCCACCGAGCGGCTGCGATTGTGGCCGCGGCGAATGAAGCCCTTGCGCTCGAGCGTCGTCAGGTGCTTGTGCACCGTGGCGAGCGAGGCCAGGCCGAGCGACTTCGCCATCTCCTCGTAGCTCGGCGAGTAGCCACGCTTGTTCAGGAATCCCACCAGGAAATCCAGCACCTGTTTCTGTCGTTTGGTCAGGGCCATAGCGCCTCCGGACACCGGGAGTCTGCGAAAGTACTGTAGGCGAAGAGAAGGCGAAGAATCAAGAGAAACTTTTCGCTTGTTGCTTCCCGCTCATCCCCGTACTCGCGTCCTGGCGCGCCGGCAAATCTCCATCGCGCGCGCTTCGCGCATACAACTCCGGATCTCCACTCCGGCATGCGACGGAAATGCGGCCAGGAATGTTGCATGAAGCGGTGCGCCTGGATTTCGCGGCACGTCACGAGAATGCAGACTTTACTGGTCCGCGCTGCGGCCTCCGTTTGGTTTCCGGCGCTCGCGCGCTGTGCTAGAGTACGAACAAATGAGTGTTCGGAGAGTGACTCGTGGACGAGAACTCAAAACTGTCGTCTTTCTCATGGATGATCGGTGGACCGCAGGGCAGTGGTATCAACGTCAGCGCTGAGATTTTTGCGAAGGCGCTTTCCCGTGCCGGCTACTACGTCTTCGGCCAGATCGAATATCACTCGAACATCAAGGGCAAACACAGCGCCTATCGCTTGCGCATCTCCGGCGAGCCTGTCCATTCGCACGTCGAGACGGTGCACCTGCTCTCGGCGCTCGACGAGGAAACGCTGGTCGGCGACCTCTATCACGAATTCCCCGCGCATCCGGGCCACGCGCACGAGATCGCGCCGAACGGGGCCATCCTCTACGCCAGGGAAAATCAGAAATACATCGAGTGGATCGAGCGCGACGACATCCAGTTCTGGGAAATGCCGTACGCCGAACTGCTCGAGCAGTCGCTCACCGAGATGGGCAAGCCCGGCCAGGCCCGCGCCTATCGCATCATGAACAACAGCATGGTGCTCGGCGCATCGGTCGGCGCGCTCGGATTCGATTTCGAACCGGTCGCCGAGGCCATCCGCGATAGTTTTGGCCGCAAAGCCGGCAAAGTGGCCGAGATGAACGTGCTCTGCGCGCGCCACGCCTGCGATTACGCTCGCGAACATTTCGCGGCGAAAACCGCCTATCGCTTGCCCGACGCTCCCCCGCGCCGCGAGCAGGTGATGATCAAGGGCACGCAGGCCGTGGGCATCGGCAAGTTGCAGGCCGGTTGCGGCATCCAGACGTACTATCCGATCAGCCCGGCCACCGACGAGAGCGTCTACCTCGAGGAAAATCAGGGCGACCACAACCTGGTGGTTCTGCAAACCGAGGACGAGGTCTCCGCCATCGACGCGGCGGTCATGGCCGCGCACGGCGGCGTTCGCGCCTCCACCTCCACCTCCGGCCCCGGCTTCGCGCTCATGCCCGAAGGTCTCGGCTTCGCCGCGATCACCGAAGCGCCCGGCCCTGTCGTCGTCATCTACCAGCGCGGCGGCCCTTCCACAGGATTGCCCACTCGCTGGGAGCAGGGCGATCTCACCTTCGCGCTATCGGCCGGACAGGGCGATATCCCGCGAATCGTCATCGCCTCGGGCGATATTGAAGAGAGCTTCTACGACACCTTCGACTCCTTCAATTACGCCGACCGCTACCAATTGCCGGTGCTTCTGCTTGTCGATAAACACCTCTCTTCCTCCTATCAGACCCTTCCCGTCTTCGATACTTCGAGGCTCGTCATCGATCGCGGCCCGGTCTTCGATCCCTCGGCGAACGGCCATGGCGAATTCTTCCGTCACGCCTTCACTCCGAACGGCGTCAGCCCCCGCTCGGTTCCCGGCCAGCCTGGCGGCGTTTTCTGGACCACCACCGACGAGCACGATCCGCGCGGCCACATCACCGAAAGCATCGCGAATCGCCTGGCGATGATGGACAAGCGCATGGGCAAGCTGACTCTCGCGGCCCGCGAAATCCCCGCCGAGAAGAAATTCCGTCTGGTGGGCAAAGCGGGAACGCCGGTTCTGGCGCTGGGCTGGGGTTCGACGAAGGGAGCCATCGTCGACGCCCTTCGCCGCATGGATCCGGAAGGAAACACTTACAGCTTCCTGCAGATTCGCGTCATGCGGCCGTTCCCGGCCGAGGAGGTTCGCCCGATTCTCGAAAGGGCGGACAAGGTGGTCTGCTTCGACGGCAACTACTCCGAACAGCTCGCCCGTCTGGTGCAGAGCGAAACCGGCTTCCAGCCGCATCACCGCGTGGTGAAGTACGACGGCCGGCCGTTCTCGGAAGACGAAATCGTGACCGCGCTCGAAGCGGCGGTCTCGGGCGGCTCCGAGCGGATGGTTGTCACCGGCGGCCGCATCGTCGGGCCCGAGTTCGCAATGGTTGAATTCGATCGCATGGTGGAACTGCGGCGCAAGCATGCAAAGATGCTGCCCCCGATGGTGCCGCTGCCGCCGGGTTACAACCGCTAGGCCAGGGAGATTACGATGAGCACAGCGACCGATTTGAAAGCGTTCACACCGCAGGATTACAAGGCCGATATTCACAACGACTGGTGCCCCGGTTGCGGCGATTTCGGTATCCTCTCGGCGATCCAGATGTCGCTCGCCAAGCTGCAGATTCCTCCCTACCGCACGGCCGTCGTCAGCGGCATCGGCTGCTCCGGCAAGACGCCGCACTACATGAACACCTACGCCTTCCACACGCTCCACGGCCGCGTGATGCCCAGCGTCACCGGTCTGAAGCTCGCCAACCACGAACTCACTGTGATTGGTGTCGGCGGCGACGGCGACGGCTACGGCATCGGCGCCGGCCATTTTGTCAGCGGCGGCCGGCGCAATCTCGATATCACCTACATCGTCTTCAATAACGACGTCTACGCCCTCACCAAGGGCCAGGCCTCGCCCACGATCGGCAAGGGCCAGAAGACCAAGTCGATGTCCGACGAATCGATCATGGAGCCGATCAATCCGGTCCTGCTCGGGCTCGCCTGCGGCTACACGTTCGTCGCCCGCGGCTACGCCCTCGACACCAAGTACCTCGTCGAGCTCATCACCCAGGGCATCCGCCACCGCGGCACCGCCCTGATCGATGTGCTGCAGACCTGTCCCACCTACAACGATCTGCACAGCAAGAGCTGGTACGCCGAACAGGTCGAGGGCCAGCCGCGTCTCTACAAGCTCGAGGACACCGGGTACGACCCGCTCGTCCACGACCCGGCCGATCCCGCCGAAGTCACGCAGAAAAAAGCGCAGGCCCTCCTGCGCTCCCAGGATCCCTCCGGCCGCATCGCCCTCGGCGTCTATTACAAGCTCGAAGTCCCGACGTACGAGGACTTCCTGAAGGAAAAGATCCCCGCTCTGGAATCGAAGCCGCTGGTCGACCTGGACATCTACCACCGCGACATCACGCCCAATCTTCAGAAGCTGATGTAGCGGCGAGCCGGTTATTTCCGCCCGGCAACGAAAACCATACAGGCAGAAGGCTCCGCTACCAAATCGGTTCCGGTAGCACAGGCTTCAGCCTGTGCTCTTGGCTCCCCGTTCTGCCTGAAGTGGCGGGCGAGGTCTTGTCCCCGTACTTCTTCAAGGCAGAGGCGTCTTCCGCTCCAATTTCACAGTGGCATTCCGAAATGAGGAGTGCCCCGCCATGGGGTTAAGGCAGGGTGTTTTTGCTTTCCTTACAAACGAGGCGGGAATGTCGAACAGGACCCAGTCAAAACAGACGACCGGGCCGGACACAGCTCACCGGACAGCGAAGTTGAGCCGCTCGCCGTCAGCCGGAATCAGCACCTGCGGTGATAAGTCGCGCTCCTCGAGAAAACGCCGCAATTCGGCGCGCGTCAGCAGGCAGTGATTGATCGCCTCCATGTGGACTGCGAGGAGGGTGGAATCCGGCGCCGCGGCACAGACTGAGGCAACATCCTCGGCTGTCATCGTAATCGCGCCGCCTGTGAGGAATTGCGCCGCGCCCGCATTCACCACGATCACCCGCGGCTCGAAAGCCTCCATCGCTTGCCGCACCTCTTCGCACCAGACCGTGTCTCCGGCCACATAGAGCGACGGCTCGCCCGGCGCGCGCAGCACGAAGCCGGAAACGGGCGCCATGCGCTCCGCCATTTCACCGTGACCGTGTTGGCCGGCCGTGCGCACTATCTCGATCCCCCGCCACGCGCGCGAAGGATCCACCCGCAGAATCTCGTTGAATCCCAACTCCTTCAAGCGATCCTCGTCTTCGGCCTGAACGAACAGCGGCAACTCCTTCGGCAGCGCCTCGCCCGCCGCGGCATCGAAATGATCGCGGTGCATGTGCGTGACGATCGCCGCTTCCACTCCACTGACGACCGCATCGATCGCGCGGGGAAGCGGGACCAGCGGATTGGGTCGAGGATTCGGAGTGTCGGGGATCGCCGGCATCCCTCCCACCGGTCCGAGCATGGGATCGACGAGGATCCGCGTGCCGCCGAGGGAAACCACCAGCGTCGCGTGACGCAGCAATTCGATTTGCATACGGGTCTTTTCTGCCCGGGCGTTGGCCCGGAGGTTACTGGTTGTCGGCGGAAGACGTGTCGGCGGAGCCGTTTTCGGCCGAGAAGAAGTTCTTCATGTACAGGCTCCGATAAATGCGGCCGCCGATTTCCGCGGCATGAGGACCGCTGACCCGCGGGCCGTAACGCCGCAGCAGCACGACGAGCACGAGCTTCGGATGACTGTGCGCGGAATCGTCGCTGCTCGCGTAGGAAACGAACCAGCCCAGATGCCCGCCCTGGGTCTCGTCGGTGCAGGTTCCCGTCTTCGCGTAAACCAGTTCGCCGTCGGGCGTATAACTCTCGCGCGCCGTGCCGAACTCCACCGCGCCCAGCATCCCTTCCCGAATCGCGTCCGCGTAGGGAGACATGTCGATCCGCCGCTTCAGTCGAGGCGTGAAATCTTTCACCTGCAGGTCGGTGCGCGGATACTGCAGGTAGTAGAGCGAGCCGCCATTGGCAAAGGCGGACATCATCGCCGCCAATTGCAGCGGCGTGATCCGTATCCCTTCGCCGAAACTCGTCATTTTCCCCACACCACCCCGCCACGACGGCGGGGGCGCCGCCGGGAACGTGCCAGGATGCTCCTCCGGCATATCCCATCCGGCGGGCTCGCCAAGCCCGAGCAGGTGGGCGTACCGCGTCACCGTCTGGAAACCCAGCCGGCGACCCATTTCGGCAAAGAATGCGTTGTTCGAATGCGCGAGCGCCTCGGTCAGATTGATCGAGTACCTGCGCCCTACGTGGATCATGGTGGTGCTGTTGATCAGGCCTTCACGCAGGGCGGCCAGCGCGATCACGGGCTTGATGGTCGAGCAAGGTTCGAAGCCCGACGAAAACGCCAGCTTCTGGTTCACAACCGAAAGAATGCGGCCGTCATTCGGATCGAGCGCCACCACCGAGCCGTAGTACCGGCCCAGCGCCGCAATCGCCGCCTCCCGCACCACCGGGTCGTCGAATTTCGTGTAATCGCCCTCGGTCACGTCGAACCGCGGCGCGTACCGTACCCGGCGAACGTACCGGCGGCGCGTGGTGCGCCTGATCGCGGCGCGCCGCACGGGCTTACGAGGGGCAACGCGACGGTGGGCGACGGCACGGTGATGGACCACATGCCGGATGTGCGAAGTTTTGGTGGGCTTATGCTCGGTAGCTGTGGCCGTCTTCGCCGTGGTTGTCTGTGCGGAGGCCGTCTCCGTGACGCCCTGTCGGGCCGCCACCGGGAAGAACCCCGCGATAAGAATCAGTGAAACAAGCGCGATTGAGCCGCGCCGTGGAGCTAACACCGTTGAATTGAACACGTTCTAGGACACCCGTTCGCTTGGATTCCGTTCCGTGGCGCCGCTCTCTCCCGGTTCGCATTGTAGGAGACTTGCCCCACGAGGGCAATAGCATAGGTGTCAAATTGTCTATCCAGGCAACCGTCAGCGCGACTTTTCCTTCCCTCCGGCCGCCACGGCTGCCGCCGCGGGCGGGGCGGCCTTCGCCTTCTCGGCCTCGCCGCCCATCTGCGGCACCCCCAGCTCTTTGCGCAGCGCGGTCGCCAGCTTGTCGCGGACGTCCTTGTTCTCCTTCAGGAACTGGCGCGCGTTCTCGCGCCCCTGGCCCATCCGCTCGCCCTGGAACGAGAGCCACGAGCCGGACTTCTCCACCACCCCGTTCTGCAATCCGAGGTCGATCAGATCGTTTTCGAAGGAGATGCCTTCGTTATAAAGAATGTCGAACTCCGCCTGCCGGAACGGCGCGGCCACCTTGTTCTTCACCACCTTCGCCCGCGTCCGCGCTCCGATCACGCTTTCGCCATCCTTGATCGACTGCACCCTGCGAATGTCGAGCCGCACCGAACTGTAGAACTTCAAGGCGCGGCCGCCGGTGGTCGTTTCCGGATTGCCGTAGAAAACGCCGATCTTTTCGCGAATCTGGTTGATGAAAATCAGGCAGGTGCGCGATTTCGATACGATTCCGGTCAGCCGCCGCAGCGCCTGCGACATCAAGCGCGCCTGCAGGCCCATCTGCGGCTCGCCCATCTCGCCTTCCAGTTCCGATTTCGGCACGAGCGCCGCCACCGAGTCCACCACCACCGCGTCCACGCCGCCCGAGCGAATCAGCGTCTCGGCGATTTCGAGCGCCTGCTCGCCGTTATCCGGCTGCGAAACCAGCAGGTTGTCCACGTCCACGCCCAGTTTCCGCGCGTAGCTCGGATCGAGCGCGTGCTCGGCGTCGATGAACGCCACCTGCCCGCCCGCCTTCTGCGCCTGCGCCGCCACGTGCAGCGCCAGCGTCGTCTTGCCGCTCGATTCCGGCCCGAAAATCTCCACCACGCGGCCCCGCGGCAAACCGCCCACGCCCAGCGCCGCGTCGAGCGATAGGGAACCCGTCGGTATCACGCTCACCGGAACCATCACGTCCCGGCTCCCCAGCCGCATGATCGAGCCTTTCCCGTACTGCTTCTCGATCTGGGCAATCGCGTTTTCGAGTAGTTTGGTTCTTTCGTCGGCCATGTTTTTCACCTCGCCTCTGCCATGCTCGCTCAGCCAATCACATCGTGGCCCGCGATTACAAGAAAATCCTGCCGGTCGAACGCCTCGCCTGCAAGAGCCGCCATCCTACCACCAGGCGAAGAAAAAGCAAAGAACCTTTCGCCGCCCGTTCGTATCCGTCAACCCGGTGGGAAGAACCTTGGCCCAGCGTGGTGAACCTGCGCCGCTAAAAGCCGGTCTGGACCTCAAGCGCCAGCCGCGCGCACGGCCGGGTTCGGCGCCGCCGTGCCGCCCTCGTACACGTAGAACCCGCGCCCCGTCTTCCGCCCAAGCCACCCCGCCGCCACCATCTTCCGGAGCAGGGGGCAAGGCCGATACTTCGAATCTCCCAGGTCGCGATGCAGCACTTCCATGATGTCCAGGCAGACGTCGAGGCCGATCAGGTCTCCCAGCTCGAGCGGCCCGAGCGGATGATTCATGCCCATCTTCATCACCGAATCGACCGCATCGACCGTGGCGACGCCCTCGAGCACAGTGTAGACCGCTTCGTTGATCATCGGCATCAGCACGCGATTCGAAACGAAGCCCGGCGCGTCGTTCACGGCCACCGGCTTTTTCCCGAGGCGCTCGCACAGGCCCATGATCGTCGCGAACGTATCGTCGCTCGTCGCGATCCCGCGAATCACTTCCACCAGCGTCATCACCGGCACCGGATTCATGAAGTGCATGCCGGCGAAACGGTCGGGCCGCCCGCTCGCCACTCCCAACTCGGTGATCGAAATGGACGAGGTGTTCGAAGCGAGCAGCGCGGTGTCGCCCAGCAGGCGGTCAAGTTCGCCAAGGATCTCCCGTTTGATCGCCGGTTGCTCGGGCACCGCTTCGACCACGAGTTGCGCCGAGGCGAGCGCATCAAGCTGCGTCGTCAGGTGAAGACGCGCCAGCACGGCGGGCTTTTCGCTCTCCGGCAGTTTGCCGCGCTTGATTTCCCGGTCCAGGTTCTTGTCGATCGCCGCCAGCGCCCGGTCGAGAAATCGCTGCTCCACATCGCGCAGCACCACGTCGTAGCCCGCTCGCGCGAAGACATGCGCAATGCCGTTGCCCATCGTGCCCGCCCCCACCACGCCCACTTGTTTGATGGAATCGAGATTCATGTTTCCTCCGGGAGTTCGAGTAGCACAGGCATTCTTGCCTGTGCGCCTTTCCGCGCGAGCAAGCACGCGAGAGCACTCAAGCACTCTAGGGAATCACGCTGCCCAGGAGAAATCAAGACTGCCGGCAGCCAGTGCCGGAGGATTCCAATCCCATCTCTCGCGCCAAGTCCAGACCCCCTGTAGCGCCGTCCTTCAGGGCGGCACCTTCGGCCTGGATTTCTGCCGAGCCTCAAAGAGAAACTTCGATAGCCCGCCCCTCAAACACCACCCGCCGTGCCTCTTTCCCCATATGCACCTCGATCTGTCTTGGCGTGGGCGCCAGCATCCGCGAACCCTCCGCGAGCCGCATGTGAAGAGCGCGCCGCGCGTCGTCCCAAGTCATCTCGACGCCCATCCATTCCCCGCGCCGGTAATCGAAGGATTCCCCATCATATTCATAAAGCGAAAACGAGCCGTCGGCGCCCGGATAGATCGTTACCGAAAGCGGCGCATCGATTTTCTCGCCCGTGTACTGCTTCACCGGCCCCATCGGCAAAATGGCCCCGGCACGCACATACAATGGCATCGTCTCGAGATCGACTTCGCGCTCGATCTCTCGCCCGCCTTCCACTCGCTCGCCAGTCCAGAAGTCGTGCCAACCGCCGCGAGGCAGGTAGATACGCCGCGAAGTCGCGCCTTTCTCGAAGACCGGCGCGACCAGAATGTCCCGTCCCCACAGATATTCATCGTCGCGAGCCACAGCCACGGGATCGTCGGGATAATGCAGCCACAGCGAGCGCATGATGGGCATCCCTATAAGCGAGCACTCGCGCACCGCGCTATAGAGATACGGCAGCATCCGGTACCGCAGGTTCAGATATTTCCGGCAGATCGGTTCGACCTGCTTGTTGTGCAACTCGCTGTCCGGCGGGGTTGCCCGCGCTTCCACCGGCCCGGGATTCCCCATGTCCCATCCCCACGGCAGGCGCAACTTCCACGTGCGGCCGTGGCAGCGGAACAACGTGCAGAACGCTCCGAATTGGAACCAGCGCAAATAAAGTTCGGCTGTGAATTCATTGGTCGGCACGAAACCGCCGATGTCCGTGCCCCAATACGGAATCCCGGTGAGACCGGTATTGATGCCGGTGGCCACCTGCATTCTCAAAGTTTCCCACTTCGACTCCGTGTCCCCGGACCACAGGAACGAAGCGTAGCGCTGCATTCCGGCGTAGCCGTTGCGATGCAACGCGTACGGCCGCGCGTTGGGCCGGTCCATCTGCGGACCCTCCCAATACATGCGGTTGCGATTGAGCCGCGAGGGAATGTCGAGCGCGTCGCCCTCGTCCGGCCACCAGCCGTCGACACCCATGGCGAAATCCCGCCGATGCTCGTCCCAATTGCAACAGGCGCGCGTATCGTCGAATCGTTCCAGGCTGCATTTGTCGCGAACGCTTCCCGTGAGCGTGCGCGAGAGAATCACCACATGCAGCACCGCGCGAAAATTCTGCTCGTGAAATTTTTCGAGAATCGCTTTGGGATCGGGAAACACCCGCGAATTCCAATCGAACGATCCATTCGCCGTATTCCATCCCGAGGGACAAAATCCGGTGCCCAGATAAATCAGCGCGTCGCAGGGCAGCTTCTTCTCGCGGAACGTCGCCGCCTCGTTCAAAATCTCCTCGCGGCTCGCCAGCGTGCGATGCGATTGCTGATAGCCGAAGCTCCACAGCGGCGGCATTTCGGCCAGGCCCGTCAGCCGCGCATATTCCGCCATGATCGTCGCCGGTTCGCTCGCGCCGACAAAGAACAGGTCGAGCGGTAGCGCAGCCGCGCCGTCCTTCGGCTGAAATTTGCTTTCCGCTCCCGTGAAATCGAAGGTTCCGTAAGGTTGGTGAAAGAAGATGGCCCATCCCGCCGTCCCGATGACCCAAGGAATCGGCACGCGGGCGCCGACTGTCGCGAGGTCCGGAACACCCTCACCATTCCGCATCGGGTCCACCGAGCCGCGCCGGTCGAATTGCTTCCCGCCCTCGCCCAGGCCCAGGAGCGGCGCATCGCCGGTCGCGAACGAAACAATCCCCGTTGTTTCATCCAACCTGAACTGTTGAATGGCCTTGCCGTCGGTGGTTTCCACGTGAAGCGTAAGCGGATCGGCCTCGATCCGCACGCGCAGTTTGCCGCAAGCAATGGTCCGCGGAGCCGCCGCGCCCCGCAACGCGGCCACCGGTGAGCCCCAACTCTCGCGCACCAGCGACCCATCCTGGGGAATCTCAACCGGCTTGCCATTCTCGAGTGGCACCACGCTCAGCCGAAACGTGTGCTCGCTGACTGGGCTGATCCGTATTTCGGTCTCCTGATTCGCGATGGAGGGTCCAACGAGGGAAGCGCCGGCGAGCTTTGCGGGAAGAATTCCCGCCGCGCATGCCGCGCCCATGGTTTTCAGGATTTGTCTGCGGTCGATTTGTTTAGCCATGCCGTTGTCTGCCCAAGGCGCGGAAGCGCATATCCAACGCAGCGAATTATCCACGCCAACGCAGGCGAGGCCAAGGCTGATCCGGCAAAGAAGTGATGTCGCCTCGCGTGGCACAGCCAATCCTGGCTGTGCGCCTTTCGCCTGGCCATGAGCGGCAGTCTCATTTCCAGGCGAGAAATCGCTCCGCTCGCGCGACTCCGACCAGTGGTTTTGCCTCGCTATAACTGAAAAAAGCACAGCCAGGATTGGCTGTGCCACCGGAACCGACTCAGCTACAGTCTTATGCGGGTGCTGTGCCTTCGATCACTTGCCGCACGATTGCCGCGGCGCGCTCCTGATCTTCCGGCAGCACGCCCACAGCGAACGGTCCTTGCTCTCGTTCCAGAATGCAGCAGCCGATCCCATTCGCTGCCAAGCAGGATTTCAGAAACTCCGCCATGCCTTCTTCCTCGCCCGACCATACTTCCGAGACGGCGTCTTCCGGGTGCGGATCCTGTACGATCGTGGGCGCGTCGGCCCATCCACCTTCGTCTCCGAAATCCGCCACATTGGCCGTGGCGACAGGCTGCGAGATCAGCGTCAGCGTCTCCGCGAGCACTTTTCGTGCCGCTTCGATCTCGACCGCCGGCACCCAGATATTCAGCGGCGCCGATCCGCCGAAGGCCAGCCGCGCATCCAGCTTCTCGCGGTTGTAACGAATCCCCGCGTCGTCAAGCGCCAGCGTGATCGCCGTGAAGACGTTGCCCTGCGCTCCATGCCAGAGCAGTTCGACGTCATCTTCGGGCGCGACACCCTCCGCCTCGTCGCCGCCGTCGCCTTCCGCCGCCAGCTCTTCGACCAGATCCACATCGCAATCATTGCAATGCGTGAACCCCGGCCTGTATTCAATACCGCAGTTAGGACAGAACATAGCTAGGTAGCATCCCGCAAATCCGCCCGATATGCCAACCGGGCGACACTATGAGTAGCACAGGC
>JAGWOX010000076.1 GCA_028877145.1 Acidobacteriota bacterium
ATCCACGAGAAAGCGCGCGAGCTGCGGCAAGGATTCGACGGCGCCACCGAGAAAATCCAGTCGGCCGTCGAGCAGATCGAGTCCGTGGGCTGCATGGTCAAGAATCTCGATGTCGGCCTGATCGATTTTCCCGGCCGGCTGAACGGCGAGGACGTATTCTGGTGCTGGCGATTGGGCGAAGATCGCATCCGGTTCTGGCATCGCCAGAGCGAGGGTTTCTCCGGCCGCAAGCCGATCTCGCCGGGAGACGCCGGCGCCGTTCCGCCCGTCCAGTAAGGAAACGTCGGGAAAACGGCGGGTGGGACCTGCCACTCCGGCCTCCATCTGGGAAAAGCTTTAACACAGAGGTCGCAAGAAGGGCACGAAGACTGCGGAGCTTTTGTGTGCCGAGTTGGCCCCCGTTTTCTTCGGCTTGGCTGGCTTGCCGGCGACGGAACCCGCCTGAATTCTCCACCGGGGAGGAATTTTGACTTCACCACAAGAGAACCGCCTGAAAAATTCTCGCAGTCCCTACCTGCAGTCGGCGGCGGAGCAGCCGGTCGATTGGTACGAATGGGGCGAGGAAGCGTTCGAACGCGCTCGAAGCGAAGACAAGCCCGTGCTGCTCGACATCGGGGCGGTGTGGTGCCACTGGTGCCACGTGATCGACCGGGAAAGCTACGACAATCCAGAAATCGCGCAGATCATCAACCAATTCTTCATTCCGGTGAAGGTCGATCGCGACGAGAGGCCCGACATCGACTCGCGCTATCAGTCGGCGATTGGCGCTCTGGCGGGACAGGGCGGCTGGCCGCTCACGGCATTCCTCACGCCCGACGGGCGCCCGTTTTTTGGCGGCACATATTTTCCGCCCGATGACGCGATGGGTCGGCCGGGATTCAAGCGGCTGCTGGGAGCGGTGGCGCAGGCGTGGCAGGGCCGGCGGTCGGAAATCGAGTCGACGGCGGGCGCGCTGGCCGAAGCAGTGGCGAAGGCCGAAGCCGCGGGCGATGGCCGCGGAAGCATCGACGGCTCGCACATCGACGCCATCACCGGGCAGAGCACCCAGCTTTTCGATTTCGCGAACGGCGGTTTCGGCCAGGCGCCGAAATTTCCTCATCCCACCGCGCTCGATCTGCTGCTCGAACGTTACCAGGCCACGCGGGAGAAGAAGTTTTTGAAGGTGGCAGAAACCACGCTTGAAAAAATGGCGCGCGGCGGCGTCTACGACCAGTTGGCGGGGGGCTTTCACCGCTACTCGGTCGACGAGCACTGGCACGTTCCGCACTTCGAAAAGATGATCTACGACAATTCCGAGCTGTTGCGGAACTACGTTCACGCCTTCCAGATCACCGGCAATCCGCTGCTGCGCCAGACGGCCGAAGGAATTCTGGCCTGGACCGGCAGCATCCTCTGCGATCCCGATCGCGGCGGTTTTTTCGCCAGCCAGGACGCCGATTTTTCGCTCGAGGACGACGGCGACTATTTCACCTGGACGCGCGAGGAAGTGCGCCAGGCGCTCACCGAGGAGGAAGCTCGCGCGGCCGAGATGTATTACGACGTCGGCGATGCCGGCCATATGCACCATAATCCGGAGAAAAACGTTCTCCGCGTCGCGACCGAGCCTGCCGCAGCGGCGAAACGGCTTGGCGTCACCGAAGCCGAATTCCGCGAGAGGCTCGAGCGAGCAAGAGTGAAGCTTTACGGCGCGCGCCTCTCGCGCCCCACGCCGAAAATCGATACCACGGTCTACGTCGGCTGGAACGCGATGATGGTTTCCGCCTGGCTCGATGCGGCAACGGCGCTCGGACGGCCCGATTGCCGTGAATATGCCTTGAAAACGCTCGATCGACTGCTGGCCGAGGGCTGGCGGGATGAAGAGGGCTTTTCACATTTCCTGGGCGAGCCGCGAACCCCAGGATTGCTCGACGATCACGTCTATCCGGCCATTGCGCTGCTCGATGCCTTCGAACTGACGCTCAGTCGCCGCTATTTCGAGGCCGCGCGACGCGCCGCCGACAGGTTGCTCGCCCGCTTCTACGACCAGGAGAATGGCGGCTTCTTCGATCGCCCGAACGACGCTCCGCCCCTTGGCGGCTTCGACATCCGGCGCAAGCCTTTCCAGGATTCTCCGACGCCCGGAGCGAATTCGGGCGCGGCGATTTTGCTCGACCGCCTGTTCGATTACACGGGCGATGCGCGCTATGGTCAGGCGGCCGAGCGCACGCTCGAGGCGTTCGGCGGTGTGATTGGCACGTATGGGATGTTTGCCGCGAGCTACGGCCTGGCCCTCGTCGTCCACACGCGCCGGCCGTTCGAAATCGTTATCACGGGACAGGCGGACGATCTGGCGGCCTATGAACTCGAGCGGGCCGCGTACGGCGCTTTCCGTTACGGGAAAGCGGTGCTGCGCGTCACGCCGGACTCCATCGGGGCGCTGCCCGCAGCGCTCGCCGAAACGATCGGGCACTTGCGTGCCGACGAGCCGCAAGCGCTCGTCTGCGTTCAGAATACGTGCCATCCGCCGGTGACGGCGGCTGGGGACCTGGCCGCTCTACTCGTTAGCGCAGGAGCCGCGGCGGCGAGCGAATAGGAGCGGGGAATTTCTCCGGCACCTGCCGCCCTTGCGGCGCGCGGGAGACAAATTCCGCGCGGCGCTTAAACGCGGCAGGCCGGCGAGCTTGGAGGTCGCGGTGATCGCACGCATCTGGCATGGGCGCACACGCGCGGCCGACGCGGCCGCGTATCGGGAATACGTCGAACGAACCGGCATCCCGGATTATCGCGCGACGCCCGGCAATCGCGGTGCCTGGGTGCTGGTGCGCATCGAAGGCGACGTAGCGCATTTCCTCACGCTCTCTTTCTGGGACGGCCTCGATGCGGTCCGTGCGTTTGCCGGCGAGGACGTCGAAAAGGCGCGCTACTACGACGAAGACGAGAAGTATCTTCTCGAATTCGAGCCGACAGTCACGCATTACGACCTCTCCGGCGTCTGAGCGCCGGAGATTTCATTCGCTCGCAGGCCGCGCGGGCGGATAGAATGCAGACCGGACTTCGACATGATCCCAATACTTGTTTTTATCGCAGCAGCGGCCGTCGGTCTTCACGCCTTTTGGGCGAAAAAGCGCGGCCGATTCGATCCCGTGGTCCTCGTCGGCGATGCCATCGTCGCCGGGGGCCTGCTCATCCTTGTGGTCGAAGGATCGAGTTTCTTCCTCAATTACTCCTGGTGGAAAGAGCTTGGGCAGGAGCAGACGTTCTGGCAATACGTCCGCATCCGCTGGGAGCCACAGACGGCGGCGGTGGTGCTGGGGTTCGTCGTGCTCGCAGCGGCGCTGCGCCTGGGCCGCCGGCACAGCGTGACGGCGCTGCCGCGGAAACGTCTGTTTACCTGGCTGGGCCACGCGGCGGCGCTCGTGGTCAGCTTTTTCCTGGCAGTCAACCTGATCGATCCGTGGCGTGTGGCGCTGTGGCTGGGCAGCCGCGACACGGCACTCTATCGAGATCCCCTCTTCGGCCACAGCCTCACCTTCTACCTTTTCCGCCTGCCTTTTTACCGAATGATCTTCACCTGGGCGGGTTTCCTGCTGGTTTTGGCTCTGATTTTCTACGGAGTCACGGTGGGAGTCGGCGCTTCCGGGGAACGGCTGGACGCGCTGCGGGAGCAATTCGAAGCGCGGGCGCGCGGCTACCGGATTCCGTTGCCCCCGGCCGGGCCGATGCTTTCCGATTTCGCGGGCCTCGCGCGTGTGGGCGCAGTCCTATTGCTGGTGCTCTACGCGGTCGGCCAGTATTTCGCGCGCTACGATCTCCTCTACTCCAACCACGATTTTCTCTACGGAGCCGATTACGTGGACGCGCGCATCGGTGTGCCTCTGATTTGGGCGCAGGTCGTGGCGGCGCTTGCGCTGGCGCTGCTCGTCGCGTTCGTGCGCCGACGGCGCGGGCGCTGGCTGATTCCCGGGCAATGGCCGGTCCTGCGGGCGCTGGGGATCGGGCCGGAGCTGATTGCCGGATTCATGGCCATCGTCATCCTGCCGCCCATCATCACCTCGGCGGTGCACAGCATCTACGTTCGCCCGAACGAGCTCACCCTGGAACGCCCGTACATCGTGGACCACATCGCGGCCACGCGCAGCGCCTACGGAATCCAGAAAAACTCGAAAGAAGAGGAATTCACTCCGCGGCAGGATGCGACATTCAATCTGGCGCAATATCCGGATACGAGCGACAACCTTCGGCTCTGGGACTGGCGGCCTTTTCAGGACAACATCACGCAGTTGCAGGCGTTGCGTCCCTATTACGATTTTCCCAACGTCGACCTGGACCGCTACGACATCAACGGCGAGAAGCGCCAGGTGATGATCGCGGCGCGCAGCCTGGATACGAATTTGCTTCCGGATTCGGCGCAAACCTGGGTCAATCTCCACCTGCAATACACGCACGGCTACGGAGCCGTCGCCGGGCTGGTGAACGAGGCCAGCTCGGAAGGGGAGCCGCAGCTGATTTTGCAGGACGCGCCCCCGCAAACGAAGTACACCCGTTTTCGGATGACCCGTCCCCAAATCTATTTTGGCGAACAAACCCGGACCTGGGTTTTCGTGGACACGAGCCAGGCGGAGTTCGATTATCCGCGCGGCGATGACAACGCCTACAACACCTACGACGGCACCGCGGGCATTCCGATGCCGAACCTGGGCACGCGCCTGCTGGCGGCGATCGCCGAGAACGATACCAACATCCTGCTGACCGACTATCTGACACCGAAGTCGAAGCTGCTGCTGCACCGGCAGATCGTCGAGCGGGTGCAGCGCCTCGCGCCGTTCCTGCTGCTCGACCCCGACCCGTATCTGGTGGTGGATCACTCGGGGCGGCTGTTCTGGATGCTCGATGCGTACACGACCTCCGACAGCCATCCCTATTCCGAGCCGCTCGACCTGGGCGACCGCGAGATCAACTACATCCGCAACAGCGTGAAGATCACCGTGGACGCCTACAACGGCACGGTGCATTTCTACGTGTTCGACAACGAGGATCCGATACTGGCGGCTTACCGCCGCGTGTTTCCCCAGCTTTTCCTGCCGCGCTCGGCGATGCCCTCCGACTTGGTGCAGCATATCCGCTACCCGGAGCTGCTCTTCAGCACCCAGGCGGAAATCTACCGCATCTACCACATGACCGATCCGCGCGTCTTCTATAACAAGGAAGACCAGTGGGACGTCGCGAAGCAGATCGTGACGCAAGGCCAGACGCAGCAGACGCAGCCTTACTACGTGATGATGCAGTTACCCGGAACGCAGAAAGCCGAATTCGTGCTGATGCTTCCGTTCACAAGCCATAACCGTGACAACATGATCGCCTGGATCGCCGCGCGCTGCGACCCGGCCAATTACGGACAGATCCTGTTTTACCGGCTGCCGAAAGATCAGTTGATCTATGGTCCGTTGCAGATTCAAAGCCGCGTGGACCAGAACCGCGACATCAGCAAGGACCTGAGCCTGTGGAATCAGCAGGGAAGCCGCGTGATTCGCGGCACCACGCTGGTCTTGCCTGTTGGCAACACGTTCGTCTATGTCGAGCCCATCTACATTCAGGCCACGCAGGCACGGCTGCCGGAATTGAAGAAGGTGGTGTTGGCCGCCGGCAATCGGATCGTCTACGCCGACGATTTGCCGGAGGCCATCGCGCAACTGGCCCAGCCGGAAGGTGGCACGGCGCAGGCCACGGCTGCCGCCGCAACTCAGGCGCCTGCGGTCATATCGCCACCCGTCAACGGCCACGCTGCAATTCCGGTCAGCGTGCTCGAAAGCATCCAGAAGCATCTCGAAAACTACCAGAAGCTCACCGCAACCGGACAACTGGCGCAGGCGGGACAGGAGCTCGAGGCGATTCGGAAGGAAACGCAGGACGCACTCGCGCAGCCGCGACCGCCAAAGTCCCCGACGAAGCCGGAGCAGCCGAAGCAGCAACGGTAGCCGAGGTGATCCGGTGCTTGCATACGCGGACCCCGCGCCTGGGTGCGACTGATCCCGCGGACGATGGAGGTTTGGATAGGGTCGTGGTAGGCTCTGAGCCCGAGGGGAAAGCGGGCGCCGATAGGCGCCGAAGGGGGAGGCGAATATGTTCCGTCGATGGAATTTCCTGGTGGTTCTGAGCGTGGTGGTGATGTTTGCGCCGGCAGCCTTGGCGCAGCGGCCGTCGGCTCCGCAGAATGGTGCGGCGATGGCGGCGCCCGGCCCGGAGGATTCGGTGCTCGCGGCGTGGAATGACGTGGGAGACAGGCTCATCACAATGGCCAAGGATTTCCCCGCCGACAAATACGATTACAAGCCGACGCCGGAAGTGCGCAGCTTCGCCGAAATCCTGCTGCACGTGGCGGCGGTGGACAAGTTTGTCGTCGACGCGGCCAATGGACAGAAGACCGGCACGGAAAACCTGCCGCGGTCGCAATACAACACCAAGGAAAAAGTGGTGCAGGCGATCACCGAGGCGGTGCACGAAGGCGCATCGATGATGCGCCGCGAGGGAAATCAGGGAATGCTCAAGGCGGTCAATAATCCGTTCGGCGGCAAGCCGATCGCCCTGATTGCCTTCACCTATGAAATCGTCGAGCATTCCGGCGAGCACTACGGCAACCTGGTCACCTATTACCGCCTCAATCATCTGGTGCCACCGGCATCCCGGCCGCAGCCGAAACGCTAGTTTGGCGGCCCGGGTTCTTCCGGGGCGGGACGCATCGCCAGGGCCTTGGCAGCTTCGAGGGCAATCCGCTGAACGAACGCCGTGCCGCGGAGGTGGGTGCCCGGCGCTTGCGAGGGAACCTCGCCCAGTCCGCGTAACCTGCTGCTTGGCGGGAGCGCATGGAGAATCCGGGGTAGAATAGAAAAGTCCGGAGCGAAGCGAAAGCAAACGAAAAATCCGTATTGATGAGAGGCAAGTCATGGCATCGAGGGAGACTTGGGTCAGGGAGCGGCTGGCGGAAGCATCTGCGCGGGGCGATGAAAACGTCACTCAGATGCATTACGCGCGCATGGGTGTCATCACCGAGGAGATGAAATACGTCGCCGCTCGAGAGAAACTTTCACCCGAGCTGGTGCGCGACGAAGTCGCGCGCGGCCGCGCCATCATTCCCGCCAATATCCGCCACGTGAACCTCGAGCCCATGGGGATCGGTGTCGCGTTCAAGTGCAAAATCAACGCGAACATCGGCAATTCGGCCACGACGTCCAACATCGACGAGGAACTGCGAAAACTGCACATCGCCGTCCATTACGGCTCCGATACGGCGATGGACCTTTCGACCGGCGGCGACATCCCCGCGATCCGCCAGGCAATCATCGATCATTCCCCGATTCCAATCGGCACAGTGCCGATCTACGAAGCCGTCACGCGCGTTCGCCGCATGGAAGACGTGACGCCTGAGCTGATGCTCGAAGTGATCGAGGAGCAGGCGCTGCAGGGCGTCGACTACATGACCATCCACGCCGGCGTGCTGCGCGAGTTTTTGCCGATGGTGCGCAACCGCGTAACCGGCATCGTCAGCCGCGGCGGAGCGCTGCTGGCGCAGTGGATGAGCTATCACCACCGCGACAATTTCCTCTACGAGCGATTCACCGACATCTGCAAGATTTTCCGCAAGTACGACGTCAGCTTCTCGCTGGGCGACGGCCTGCGGCCGGGCTCGCTTGCCGACGCCTCGGACGAAGCGCAGTTCGCCGAACTGAAAGTGCTCGGGGAACTGGCAAAGAAGGCGTGGGAACACGACGTTCAGGTGATGATCGAGGGTCCGGGCCATATCCCGATGGACCAGATCGAGCTGCAGGTGAAGAAAGAGATGGAGATGTGCCATGAGGCGCCGTTCTACACGCTCGGTCCGCTCGTCACCGACATCGCGCCCGGCTACGACCACATCACCAGCGCCATCGGCGCCGCGATGATCGGCTGGCACGGCGCGGCGATGCTGTGCTACGTGACGCCGAAGGAGCATTTGGGCCTGCCGAACGCCGACGACGTCCGCCAGGGCATCATCGCCTACAAGATCGCCGCTCACGCCGCCGACGTCGCGCGGCACCGGCCCGGCGCGCGCGACCGCGACGACGCCTTGAGCTACGCCCGCTTCCTTTTCGATTGGGAGAAACAGTTCGATCTCTCGCTCGATCCGGAGACGGCGCGCTCGATGCACGACGAGACACTCGCCGATCCCTATTACAAGGAAGCGAAATTCTGCTCGATGTGCGGGCCGAAATTCTGCTCGATGAACGCCACACAGATCGCCGATGCATACGCCGGCCAGACGCAGGAGGAACGGCAGCAGCGCTTCGTGCAGTTGCTGGCCAAGGTGGAATTGCCGGTGAGCGCCCCGGCGAATGTGCCGGAGGAATCGGCCGAGCCCACCCCTGCCAAGTCCGCCTGAGCGCATCCGGCGCGAAGCCGGAAGGCGGCGAACTTTTGGCTCCCCGGCTGCGTAAATAAAGGGCAGAGGATCCCATCGCCCCTGATGGTGTGGGAGAGGAGGCGCCGCCATGACGTTCCTGCTGCTGGCAACCCTGCTGTATTTTCTGCCCACGATCATCGGGCACAACAGGCATAACGCTGGCGGGATCTTCCTCCTGAACCTGCTGCTCGGCTGGACAGTCGTCGGCTGGGTGATAGCGATGGTGTGGGCGTGCTCGGCCGAAACTCGCCTTCCGGTCGTCGTAGTTGCCGGCCCCGGGCGCTTCTGCACCCAATGCGGGTCGCTGAGCGGCCCCGGCGCGAGATATTGCTCCGCCTGCGGCAGGCTGGTCTGAACCCTGCTCGGACAAACCCTCCCACTCAAATCTTTACGCCCCTCTCAGCGCAACAGGCATTGACGGATTTGCCTTCGGGCTATTGCGCGCGCAGTGCCTCTGCTATACTCCCCCGCGGCTCTCGTCCGGAGGCTTCCACATGCCCCTTGTCCTGGTGCTTCTTGGCTTTGTCGCTCTTTTTCTCCTGCTTTTGGTTGCCGGCTCTTTTTTCACGGTCCCCACTTCCCAGGCCGCAGTATTGCAAAGGTTCGGCAAATTCCTGCGCGTGGCCAGCGCCGGGCTGAATTTCAAGCTGCCGATTCTCGATACCATCACCGCGCGCATCAACCTACGCGTGCAGCAACTGGATATGGAAATCGAGACGAAGACCAAGGACAACGTTTTCGTGCGGATACCCGTTTCCATCCAGTACATCGTCATGCCGGACAAGGTCTACGAAGCGTTTTACAGGCTCAACGATCCCACGCAGCAAATTCAATCGTACGTGTTCAACGTGATCCTTGGTCATGTGCCGAAGATGAATTTGGACGAAGCCTTCTTGCAGCAAGCGGACATCGCAATGGCCGTGAAATCCGAACTGGACAACATCATGGCGGACTTCGGCTATTCGATCACCAAGGCCCTCGTCACCGACATCAAGCCGGACGACAAGGTGAAAGCCGCGATGAACGACATTAACGCCGCGCAGCGCGAACAGGTGGCGGCAAGCGCACGCGGCGAAACCGAAAAGATCCTCAAGGTGAAACAGGCGGAAGCGGACGCGGAAAGCAAGGCGCTGCAAGGCCAAGGCATCGCCAACCAGCGCAAGGCGATCATCTCCGGCCTGCAAGAATCCGTGGAACTGTTCCAGAAGAGCGTGCCCGGCGCCACGCCCACCGACGTCCTGACGCTGGTGATGATGACGCAGTACCTCGACACGCTGAAGGACGTCGGCGCGAACTCGCGCACCAACACCATCATGGTGCCCCACTCGCCGGGCGGTTTCTCCGAATTTTTCAACGAACTCCGCAACGCTGTCATTATCGGCATGGAGACGGCGCAAGCGTCCGGAGCCGCGCCACCGTCCTCCGCGCGGCCCGATGGTTCCGGTGTGCCGCCGCAAGCCTGACGACGGAATCCTTCGCATAAGCGTTGACTTTTCGAAGTGGCCGGGATCCAGCAGAACCTTGCCTGGCCGCATCCATGTCCCCGGGCCCCGCAAAGCCTGCCGCGTGTGTAATAATTTTCGGTCGATCGCGCCGGCCTTCGGCGCACACAAGACTCATAGGAGAGTCAGACGAATGGGAGAAGTCACTCGGGAAGAGAAACTCCGGCTGGAATTCAATCGATGGGCGGAAGCAGGCAAGGGCCAGGGAATGGAGCAGGATCATCTGCCGATCACGCTGCCGATGCTCGAGCGGATGCAACTCCGGCCGGACGAGGTGGTGCTCGATGTCGGCTGCGGCATCGGCTGGCTGGTTCGCCTGATCGCGAGGCTCGTGCCCGAAGGCCGCGCCGCCGGCGTGGACGTTTCCGACGAAATGATTCGCCAGGCGCGCGAATTCAGCAAAGGAAACGAACACGTCCGCTTCGAAGTCGGCACGGCGGATCACCTTCCTTTTCCTGACGAGACATTCACCCGCATCGTATCGATCGAATCAGCCTACTATTGGCCCGATCCGGCGAACGGGCTCCGCGAAATCGCCCGCGTCACGGCGCCCGGCGGCTCGGCTTGGATTCTGATCAACTATTACCGCGACAATCCGGAATGCCATCAGTGGACGCCGCTGCTGCCGCCGACGTATCTTCTCTCGGCCGAGGAATGGGCGGAACTGTTTCGCCAAGCCGGTTTCACCGACGTCCATCACGATCGCATCCCCGATCCCACGCCCACGCCTGACGAATACAGCGGGCGCTGGTTCCGCGACGCCGAACAGCTTCGCCGCTTCCGCGCCGAAGGGGCGCTGCTGGTTTACGGCACGAAACCTGCCGCATAGCTCGTGCTGGGATCGACCGAAATCCAAGGTTGACTTCGCACCATCACGCTCCTAGACTGCAATTAAAGGGTAGCTTCCCCCCTCTAATTCCCCGCTCGGGGACAGTCATGAATCCGAAAGTTCGCCTCCTATGTGTGTCCGTGCTTCTTTCAGTGGTTTTGGTGTCTGCAGGGAAAGCGCAGCAGCGCCAGAAACCCCCGACGACAACGACACCATCGAAATCCATCCCTGCCAGCCCCGTCTTCGGCAACGGCTCCATTTACGTGGAGGTGTATCCCGCGGCGGGCAGCGTTTTCGTCGGCAGACCGAACGTTGAGATCAGGCAAGGCAGCTTCGGCGATGCTCCGGTGATCAGCATGCCGGAAGAGATTGGCCAGAACGAATGGCGATTCCGGGGATTGCAGGTGGGAGCCGGGTACGAGATCGTGGTCCAGGCGAATGGCTACGAGACGCAGCGTCAATACGTCCTGCTCACCGGAAATAACAACTCCACCGCTCTAGTGAAGGTGTACCTGATGCCGAACGGACGGGCCGTGGGTGTGTTTCCAGCGCCGGCGGGCAATTTCGTGCTCGCGCCACGGGCACAGCACGAGGTGGACCAGGGGGTCAAGGACCTGAAATCCTCGAAGACTACCTCGGCGCGCAAGCACCTGGAAAAAGCGCTGAACATGGCTCCCGGCAATCCTTGGGTGATCTATCTGATGGGATTGAGCTACTTCAAGGACCACGACACGGACAAGGCCGTTCCGTACTTCGAGAGATCCCTGTCGATCGACCCGAGCGAATTGCCGCCACGCCTGGCGCTGGCCACCGTGCGTTTCCAGCAGGGCGATTATTCCGCGGCGATCGATTTGCTCAAAGACGCGCCCGGGAACGTGTCCGGCGCCTGGGAGGCGCAATGGATTCTGGCCAGCTCTTACTTGCGCATGAAAAATTACAAACAAGCCCGCCGCCATGCTGAAGAATCGTTGAAGGCAAACAAGAAGGCGGCGCGCGGCGTGCGGCTGGTTCTGGGCGAGGCGCTGGCCGGTCTCGGCCAATTGCAGCAGGCGATCAAGCAGCTGGAGACCTTCCTGAAGGAGAATTCGCACGATCCCGAGAAGGACAGAGTGCGCGCGATGTTGGAGCGGTTGCGCCATCCCGCTCCAGCATCACCCGAGCCTGCGGTCGCGAGTTCGGAACAGGCGGCCGCGAGCGAACCCGAGAAATTGGACGGCGAGGACGAGAGCGAGGAGAGGTTCCGGGCGGGAACGAGGGCCGACAACCGAACAACGCCGCGGACCGCTGTCGTGTCCCCCACGCCTCCTCCCGCGATTCCCCGCAACGAGAACTGGGCGCCGCCCGACGTCGAAGTGCTCAAGCCCCGCATCATTTCGAACGCCACGTGTCCGCTGCCCTCACTGCTGAAGCGCGCCGGCCAGTTCACGAGTTCGTGGGTGAAGGACCTCCAGGAATTTACGGCCACGGAAGAGTATGAATCGGTCGAGATCGGAAATCACGGCAAAGTGGCAAAGCCGTTCGAGAAGAGATTCGAATACCTGGTGTTCATCAGGAAGCCGCGGCCGAATCTCTTTTCCGTCGAGGAGGTCCGAAATCCGGATATGAATCTATCCGAAATGGGATCGCCGGTTGTCGCGCTTGGCAGCCCGGCGCTGGCTCTGGTCTTTCATCCAGTTTTCGCGCACGACTATGTGTGGTCCTGCGACGGAATGGGCGAATGGAAGGGAAAGCCGGCCTGGATCGTCCGCTTCACGCAGCGCGCCGATCGGCCCACCACCAGTTTACAGAGTTTCGAAAACAGGGACACGTTTCACCTGCTCCCGCTCAAGGGCATCGCCTGGCTTTCGGAGAAAGGCGACCACGTGGTGCATCTGGAAACCGATCTGGTGAATCCGATGCCGTTGATCCATCTCGACCGCCAGCATTTTTCGATCGACTACGAGCAGGTTACATTCCAATCGCATCCGGTGACGTTGTGGTTGCCGAGGAGCACCGATCTTTACGTCACCTACTACGGCCACTCATACCACAACTATGCCAGCTACTCACATTTCCTGCTGTTCTGGACGGGCACGGAGCAAGTCATAGGAACGGTGAAGCTGAACAATCCAAAGCGCTGAGGCGAATTCAACTCCGGGATTGACTTCGAAGAACCCCGCCCCTAGACTCCTTTCCAAGGGTTTTCTTCCCGACTCAACCCGGCGTTTGGGGGTAGCGATGAGATCGAATCTGCATCTTCTTTCTCTAGCCGCGCTCTTCTCATTCGTTTTGGTTTCCCCTGCGAACGGCCAGCGGCGCCAGCAACCTTCAACGCCATCGAACCCGACTCCCAGCATCCCCGCGTTCAACAACGGTTCCATCTATGTGCAGGTGTACCCGGCGGCGGGCAGCATATTCTCCAGCAAGCCGAACGTTGTAATCCAGGAAAGTGGCCTCGAAGACACTCCGATGATCAGCATACCGGAAGAGATTGGCGAGAACGAATGGAGATTCCATGGATTGAAGGTGGGAACGGGGTACGAAATCCTGGTCGAAGCGAAAGGCTACGAAACTCAGCGACAATACGTCTTGCTCAACCAAAACAACAACGCCACCGCGCAGGTGCAGCTGTATCTGGTCCCGGACGGAAAGCCGGCGGATACGTTTCCGCGGCCGGCCGGCAATTTCGTGCTTGCGCCGCGGGCGCAGCATGAGTTGGACAAGGCGATGAAGGACTTGAAATCCTCGAAGACTGCTTCGGCCCGCAAGCACCTGGAAAAAGCGCTGCAAATGGCTCCCAACGAGCCCCATTTGAACTTTCTGATGGGATGGAGCTATTTGCACGATCACGAAGCGAGCAAAGCCATCCCTTACCTGGAGAAGTCCGTTTCGAGCGACCCGACCCAATTGACGGCGCTGTTGTCGCTGGGAGTCGCGCGGTACGAACAGGGCGATTATGCCGCGGCAATCGATACGATAAACAAGGCATCTGGCAAGGGACTTTCTTCCTGGCAGGCACAGTGGATTCTGGCCTCCTCCTATCTGCGGATGGGAAATTACGAGCAAGCGCGTCAGCATGCCGAAGAAGCACTCAAAATTGACAGGAAACAGGCTCGCCCCGTTCAACTTGTCTTGGGACAAGCGCTGGCCGGGCTGGGCCTTCGGGAGCAGGCCATCGATGTGTTTCTTGCATATCTGAGAAAGAATTCGCGCGATCCCGAAGCGCCCAAGGTGCGCGCGATTGTCGCAAGGTTGCGCGCACCTGTCCCGCCGACCACCGACCCGGCGCCGGCGCCCGCCTCGACTCCTGCGTCGGCGTCGCGACCTTCCGGTGAGCCCGCAAAGGTGGCCGCCGGCCAAACGACTGTGCTGTTCGCTGCTGGATCCAGTGGTGTGAATGCCGTCTCGACAACTCCATTTCCACCAGCCATCGCGCCTTCCGTGCCGCCACCGCCGCCAGCCGCGGTTCCCCGCAAAGTGGACTGGGCCCCACCCGATGTCGAGGCGCTCAGACCGCATATCATTTCGGATAAGGCGTGCCGCCTGCCTTCGTTGCTGAAGCGCGCCGGGCAAACCGCGGCCGAATGGGTGAAGGACCTGCAGGAGTTCACGGCCACTGAGGAGTATCAATCCGTCGAAATCTCCTCCCGAGGGCAGATTGACGAACCGTTCCAGAAGCGGTTCGCCTATATGGTGTTCATCGACAAACCCCAGGCCCAGGTCTTCTCCGTGGATGAAATGCGGGTGCCAAAGCCGTACCTGGGAGCCATGGGAGCGCCGGTTATCGCGCTCGGCGGTCCGGCGCTGGCCCTGGTTTTCCATCCCTTTTTCAGGACCTATTACAGGTGGTCATGCGAGGGACTGGGAGAATGGAGGGGTCAACCGGCGTGGATCGTGCGCTTCTCGCAACTCACTGGGCCCACGGCCCCCGTGCAGGGCTTCGACAGTCCGCACGGTGGCCAGTTGCTCCCGCTCAAGGGCATCGCTTGGCTTGCGGAAAAGGGCGACCACGTGATGCATCTGGAAACCGATCTGCAAGCGCCGGTAAAGTCGCTCGGGCTGGAACGGCAGCATTTCTCGATCGACTATGAGCATGTTGCGTTCCGTTCGCATCCGGTGGTGCTGTGGCTGCCTGAAAGCGTGGATGTGTACGTCACCTTGCATGGCCACTCGTACCACAACTTTTCGCGCTATTCGGATTTCCTGCTGTTCTGGACCGGAACGAAACAAGTCATCGGATCGGTAAATCAGAACAATCCGAAGCAGTGAACCCGGCTCGACTCCAGGGTTGACTTCGGGGAATCCCGCTCCTGGACGCCTCTCAGACGTGTTTCCCGCCTTAGCGCTCCCCGATCTGAAACCGCCTCTTTCGGCGTTGCTACTCTTCCCGGAGAGCGAGCATCGGATCCACCCGCATCGCACGCCGCGCGGGCACGGCGCACGCTGCGAGCGCCACGACGGCCAGCACCACTGCTACTCCCGCAAAGGTCAGCGGATCGCCGGCGCCGACGCCGTAGAGAAGGCTCGATAGCGAGCGGGTGAGCGCGAAGGCTCCGGCCACGCCGATCGCGAGCCCTAGCGCAACCAGCCGCAAACCTTCGCCAAGAATCAGCTTCATTACCGCTCCGGGCGACGCTCCGATCGCCATCCGCACCCCAATCTCGTGTGTGCGTTGGCTCACGCCGTACGACATCACGCCGTAGATCCCCACCGCCGCGAGCACCAACGCCAGCACGGCGAAGACCGCGAGAAGCGCGGTTTGATACGTGGTTCCAGCCATCGATTCGTCGATCACCTGGCTCATCGTACGCTGACGGAAAATGGCGAGGCTCGGATCGAGACTGCGGAGCGCTTCGCGCATGGCCGCAATGCCCTGGGCGTCGTTACCGGTGGTCTTCACTGTCACTGCCAATGGGAAGCTCGCCTCCTCCACGGCGAAGGAGAATGGCAGATAGGCTTGCGGAATC